>JAMPYE010000128.1 GCA_023700825.1 Thermoanaerobaculia bacterium
CTTGGTTGTCCATCCTCTTGCGACCGGTGGTGTCGCGCTTCGCGCTCACCACCGGCTACCCTATTGCACCCCTCCGGCGTGCTTGGTTGTCCATCCTCTTGCGACCGGTGGTGTCGCGCTTCGCGCTCACCACCGGCTACCCTATTGCACGCCTCCGGCGTGCTTCGAGGCCGCCTCGAGCGTTCCCTTCAACCCGCGCCCCTTCGCTGCCGCGAGCAACGCCATGATCGCGAAGACCTTCTTGTTTGCTTCCCTCGCGAGGTCGTGGCGGAACTGCTCCATGACGCCGGGGCTCACCTCGGCGCCGATGTCGGCGGGGAGACAGTGCATGTAGAGCGCCTTGCGTTCGTTCGTCAGTCCCATCCGCCGCTCGTCGCAGATCCAGCTCGTGCTCAGGCGGTTCCGCTCGAGCGCCTGCTTCTCGATGCTCTTCATCGCCTCCGTGTCGCGTTTCCTGTTCGCCTCGACGCGCTCGAGCATCAGGTCGTACGGGCCCCAGCTCTTGGGGTAGACGATGTCGGCTCCTTCGAACGCGGCATCCATGTCGTGCGTCACCGTGAACGACCCTCCCGACGCCTCGGCGTTCGCCTTCGCTGCGTCGAGGCACGGCTCCCTCAACTGGTATCCCTTCGGATGCGCGAGCCTCACGTTCATGCCGAAGCGCGTGAAGAGCGTGATGATCCCCTGCGCGACCGACAGCGGCTTGGCGTAGCTCGGCGAGTAGGCCCAGCTCATCGTCACCGTCTTCCCGTTCAATCCTCCGGGGAACTTCTCGCGCAGCCAGAGCAGGTCGGCGAGCGTCTGCGTCGGGTGGTCGATGTCGCACTGCAGGTTCACGACCGGCACGACGCGATCGTCGCCCGTGGCGGCGAGGTAGTCGTCGATCCCCTTCTTCGCGTCGCGCATGAAGCTGTTGCCTTCGCCGAGAATCAGATCGTGGCGGATGCCGAGCGCATGCGAGTTCATGCCTAACATCGCGCCAGTCTCGACCGACGTCTCGCCGTGGCTTACCTGCGTCGAGGAGCCGTCGACGATGACGGGCTGCCCGCCGAGGCGCGCGGCGGCGCCGGCCCACGACGACTTCGTGCGGGTCGACTGGTCGAAGAAGAGCGCCCAGAAGAGCTGCTGCGGGAAGAGCGCGGGGACGCGCCCTTCGCGATCGAGCGCCTGCAGCGTCTCGGCGAGCGTGCAGACCGTGTCGATCTCCGCGGTCGTCCAGTCCTGAGTGAGCAGCATGCTGCGGCCGTGAAGCGAGTCGAGGATCGAGGCGTCGAGGCGGGAGAGATGCTGCGAGGCGTTGATGGTCATCGTTCTGGTCCCTTCCACATGGTCGATAGTCGAGAGATTCTATTGGAAAACGACGTGTCGGAAGCCGTCTGGATCGCGATCGTGGCGCGTTTGGTTTCGCAGGGGCGACGCGGTGCGTCGCCCGTAGGTTTCCAGCTTCCAGCTCCCACGGAAAGGGGCGACCGATCGGGTCGCCCCTACAACCGGGAATTCACGTAATTGACCTTCGACGGATCGAGGACGCTCCGTCGCAACAGATCCATGATGAAACACCAGGTCAGGTCGACCTCCCGGCTCCATGTCCCTCGAATCGAACGCCCGGGATCTGCGAGCTCGAGCTCGACGTCGAAGCCGTCTCCCCGGAACCGTGCGTGCGTGCCGTCGACCTCGAGCCTGTATTCGTTTCCCTTCACGCGCCCGATAGCCAGTGCGCCGCGCACGTAGAACCCGTCGCGCTCCTTCCACCTGCTCCACTCCGCCTCGCTACCGAAGAAGAGCGGCTTGAACTGGTAGGGCCCTCCTTCCTCGGGGCAGAAGACGTCGCAGTTGCCGCACTCGTTGCAGAAGTCGGCGAAGGTCGCGATCTGCTCCTCGTGCTCGAGCACCACGTCGTCGGCCGTCTCGATCTCGGGTCGTTCCGGGGTGCCTCGCAGGACCATCACGGGAATCCGTGCGCGGCCGGTGACGAACGAGAAATTCGCATCGTTCGGGCAGACCGGGATGCACTTGTCGCAGGTGAGACAGTCGAACGTCTCGAGGCGGCTGTCGATGCGCGGCGGCAGCTTCGAGTTCCGCGCGCGCGAGTACCGGGGATCGGCGGCAGCGCGATCGGCGTAGAGCTCGGTGTTACGCAGCTTAGCGTCGCTCAGTTGTGGCGCAGGCACTCCTGCCTGCGCGCGGTGCGAAGCACCGCCGGATGCGGTGCCCGTGACATCCCCGGACGCCTTCGGCGACGCGCAGGCAGGAGTGCCTGCGCCACATGGATCCGTCTCCGCCTCACCGCCATTCACCTTCACGATGTACTCGTCGATGCTCTTCGCACCGCACGCGCGCATCGCCACGCCGAGCCGCTCGTGATAGCTCGCGAGTCTCCCGTACCCTCCCGGCTTGAGCAGGTCGGTGCAGACGGTGATCGGCACGAGACCGAGCGCGACCGCGCCGGCGTAGTTCGTCGGATCGATGCCGGCAGAGAAGGAGATCGGGATGCGATCGCCGAACTGCCCGCGGAAGCGGCACACGAGGCTGACGGCCAGCACGTGGAGTGGCTGCCCCGAGAGGTAGACCTCCTTCTCACTCGAGGGAAGAAAGCCCCCGGTGTTCTCGACGATCAGCGTGTTGCTGAACTTCACACCGAACGAGAGTCCGAGCGATGCGGCGATACCCGCGAGCTTCTCGGTGATCTCGACAGCGCGCGGCCACGAGGTGTCGCGCTCGAACGCCGAATCGGGGACGTGAATGTCGGTGTAGCCCAGGACGTCGTGGAGCAGACGGCCGACCTCGTCGCGCCCGAGCAGCGTCGGGTTGAACTTCACGACGCAGTGGATGCCCCACTCACGCATCAGGTACTCGACGATCCGCTCGATCTCTTCGGGCGGGCAGCCGTGGAACGTGCTGAGCGTGAGCGTGTTCGAGATCCGGGAAGGCAGCTCGACGTCGCGCAGGCGACCCAGCTCAGGCGGGATCTCGCGCCGCAGCCGCTCGATCGCCGCGCTCGCGTCGAGCATCCCGCCGAGGAACGTGCCGACTTTCTCCGAGCGGATCCCGGCGAGGTCGTACCCGACGCTCATGTCGAAGATCGAGTCGCCGAAACCTGGCGCGAGCCCGATCGCACCCGACTGCCGGAGCATCGCGATCAGCATCGCCGCCTTGACGTACTCCTCGAGCGACTCGGCGATCTTCAGCTCCTGCGACCACTCCGCGTTGTAGCCGACGGTGCGCATGTCGATACAGGGGCGAGGGATGACGAGGTCGTCCCTCACCTGCACGGTCTTGAGCTCGAAGATGCGCGCGCCGCCGAGCCACGCGAGGACGATGTTCTGCGCCATCTGCGTGTGCGGCCCCGCCGCCGGCCCTAACGGCGACGACGCGATGCCGCCGGAGAAGCGCGCGGAGAAATCGAGATCAGGAGCACCGGTGAAGAACTTCCGCCGCGGCAGATCGAAGATCGAGTCGTGCTGCTCGAGCTCGCGGAACATCCGTGAGGCGAGTGAGGCGAAGGGATAGGGGACGAGCTCGGCCACGGACGACATTGTGGCACGACGGGCGAAAGGCGAGAGGCGAAAGGCGATGAGCGAGCTGCGATGTGGAGTGCGCGAGCGCAGCTCGAGCCCTTCCATGCGGAAGCGGAGCTTCCGCGCGTCGTCCAAGTAGCGGAGCGGAAGCTGCGCTTCGGCGAGGAAGGGCGAAAGCTTCGCTTTCGCACTCCACATGGGTCAACTCTTCGTCGCGCTTTCGATCGCGGCGAGCCGCATCGCAATTTCCTCGTTCGTCGCCGGCAGCCGCAACACCACCGCGCGCCCAGCGAAGCTCGTCAGCGCCTGCTTCACCGCGGCCCAGACCGAGATCGCGAGCAGCAGCGGTGGCTCGCCGACCGCCTTGCTCCCCTTCACGTTCACTGTGTTCGTGTCGTTGTCAATCCACGCGACGTTGAAGACTTCGGGGAGATCCTGGATGTTCGGGATCTTGTAGGTCGTCGGAGAGTGCGTCAGCAGCTCTCCCGCATCCGAGTACCGCAGCTCCTCGGTCGTGCACCAGCCCATTCCCTGCACGAACGCGCCGGTGATCTGGCCTCGATCGATGCCCGGGTTGATCGAGCGGCCGATATCCATCAGCAGGTCGCTGCGCAGCACGCGCAGCATCCCGGTGAAGCGGTCGATCTCCACCTCCGAGACCGCCGCTCCGATCGTGTAGTAGAGGAACGGCCGCCCCGCGAACTTCTCGATGTCCCAGTGGATGAGAGGCGTCGCGTAGTAGCCGCGCTCGCCTAGGCTCACGCGCTGCCGGTGCGCGGCATGCGCGAGCTCGCCAAACGACATCGTCTTTGCGGGCCGGCGCGAATCGAACACGACACCCTCGCGGAAGACGATCGACTCGACTGACGGCGCCAGCCCTTCCTCACCTTCGGAGAGAAGCGACGCCGCGCAGTCGGCGAGACGCGCGCGCAGCTTCCGGCAGGCATCGATCGCCGCGCCGCCGTTGATGTCGGATCCGGTCGACGCGGCCGTCGCCGACGTGTTGTTGTTCTTCTCGGTCGACGTGATCATCATCCGCACCGAAGGGAGGTCGACGCCGAGCTCGTCGGCGACCATCTGCGCGATCTTCGTGTTGACGCCCTGTCCCATCTCCGTCGCGCCCGTGGAGACCTGCACCGTTCCGTCGCGGTAGATGTTGACGAGCGCGTTCGCCTGGTTGAGGAAGGTGGTGTTGAACGAGATCCCGAACTTGACCGGCGTGAGCGCGATGCCGCGCAGCCGCGTCTTCGACTCCAGGTTGAAGCGGAGCACGTCCTCGCGGCGGCGACGGTAGTCGGAGCTCGCGGCGAGCTCGTCGAAGATTCGAGGCAGCGTGTTGTTCTCGACCACCGCGCCGTAAGGCGTCGTGTTCCGGTCGTCGATTCCGTAGCAGTTGAGGCGCCGGATCTCGAACGGGTCGCGCCCGAGCTTCGTCGCGATCTCCTCGACGATGCACTCCATCGTTGCGACGCCCTGCGGCCCGCCGAAACCGCGCATCGCTGTGTTCGGCGCGGAGTTCGTCCTGCAGACCGTCCCGTTGATGTCGATGTCGTGAATGTAATAGGCGTTCTCGGCGTGGCACATCGCGCGCGCCATGATCGCCGTCGACAGGTCGGCGAAGGCGCCGCCATCCGAGTGGAAGTCGACCCACATGCCGACAATGCGCCCGGAGTCGTCGAAGCCGACGCGATAACGGTTCTGGAACGGGTGACGATGGCCCGTGACGACCATGTCCTCGTCCTTCGTGTAGGCGATGCGCGCGGGACGACGCGTCTTGTGCGCCACCAGCGCCGCGATCGTCGCGGGATGCGTCGCCTGGCATTCCTTCCCGCCGAACCCGCCGCCCATTCGCTTCGCGACGACGATCACCTGGCTCAGCGGAACGCCGAGCACGTCCGCGATGACGTCCTGCACCTCGGTCGGGTTCTGCGTCGACGAGTGAACGGCGATCGCGCCGTGCTCGTCGGGCATCGCGATCGCGGCCTGCGACTCGAGGTAGAACTGGTCCTGGCCTCCGGAGCGGAAGACACCCTCGAGGACGTGAGGCGCCGCGGCAATCGCTGCGTCTGCGTCTCCGCGGCGAATCGTCCGGCGTGTCCCGATGAACGAACCCGCGGCGATCGCTTCGTCGATCGTGAAGATCGGCGTGAGCGCCTCGATGTCGGCGACGATCGCCTTGCGCGCGAGCTCGATCGCCTCGCGCGTCTCCGCGGCGATGACGACGACCGGTTGCCCGACGTAGGAAACGACGCCCGGAGCGAGAAGCGGCTCGTCCTGGAAGATCGGGCCGAAGAGATTTCCTCCCTCGATGTCGGCGTGCGTGTAAAGCGCAACGACGCCCGGTACGCGCCGCGCGACCTCGAGATCGAGTGCGCGTATGCGGCCATGCGCGATCGGGCTCCACCAGAACCCGACCTGCAACTCGTTCGCCAGCCGCGGGAGATCGTCGACGTAGAGCGACTCGCCGGAGACGTGCCCCCGGGCAGAGTCGTGCGGAACATCCTTGCCGACGAACATCAGCGCGCCCCCGTGTTTCGCGCGGCCGGCCCGCCTGCGATCTCTTCGTGGAAGAACTTCATCAGCACGTTGCTCGCGAGCAGCGTGCGGAACTCCTTCGAGCCGCGGACATCGCTGATCGGGGCGATCTCGGTGCGGGCAACCTCGCCGGCCTCCCGGAAAAGTGCCTCGCTCGCTTCACGCCCCTCGAGCAACGCCTCGGTTTTCGGCAGCCGGAGGACGACCGGGGCGACCCCGCCGTAGGCGAGACTCACTCCCGACATCCTCCTCCCGTCGAGCGTCATGCGAATTGCGGCAGTGAAGGTCGAAATGTCCAGGTCGCGCCGTTTCGAAACCTTGTAGAGACGAACCGTCTCCTCCTCGCCCGGCAGCGGGATGCGCACCCTCGTAATCATCTCGCCAGGCGCGAGGTCGAGCTTCTTGTATCCCTTGTAGAAGGAGTTGATGCCGACGACGCGATGGCCGCGCGAGCTCGCCAGCTCGAGCTCGGCACCGCACACGAAGAGGAACGGCAGCGTGTCGGCGATCGGCGAGGCGTTCGCGATGTTTCCCGCGAGCGTTCCGGCGTTGCGGATCTGCGGCGAGCCGAAGAGGCAGAGGATTCCGTGGAGCGAGGGAACGCTTCCGCGGGTGAACGCCTCGAGCGACCCCAGCGTCGTGCGGCCGCCGACGACGAGCGTCCCGTTCTCGACCGAGATGCCGTCGAGCCCCTCGACTCGCGAGAGCGTCAGCATTACGTCGGGGCGCAGCCCGCGCTTGTTGCACTGCACGCCGAAGTCGGTGCCGCCCTGAACGATGACCGCGCCCGGTTGTTCGGCGAGAAACGCCAGCGCTTCGTCGAGCGTCGACGGCGCAAAGAACGTCCGGCCGGCCGCTTCCACCCGCACGGATCCGGCTCCCTTCCCGAGAGCCGCGGCGATCGGCCGGGACGGATAGAGCTCCTCGATGCGCTTGCCGTGACCGCGCGTCATGTCGAGAGCCGCCTTGATGATCGGCTCGTACCCCGTGCAGCGGCAGAGATTGCCGGTGAGTGCCTCGCGCGCAGCGCGCTCCGTGATGCCCGGCGCCGACTCGTGGAGCGCACTCATCGCGACGACGAACCCCGGGGTGCAGTAGCCGCACTGCGAACCCTGGTGATCGACCATCGACTGCTGTACCGCGCTCAGCTGGTCGCCCAGCTTCAGCCCCTCTACCGTGACGAGATGCGTGCCATCGAGCTGAAAGAGGAACTGGATGCACGAATTGATCGGCTTGTAGTCGAGGGAACCGGCGCGCGGCGTGCCGACGAGCACCGTGCAGGCGCCGCAGTCGCCTTCCTCGCAGACCGTCTTGGTTCCGGTGGCTCCCCGAAACTCGCGCAGCCAGTTCGCCACGGTGCGGAACGCGTCCGCTCCCGCGATCCGCTCCGATTGCCCGTTGAGGAAAAGCTCGAGGTGATCGCGCATCGAGTCCTCGATGATAGCGAAAAGCGCGAGCCATGGTTAGCGCCGAAGAAAATTCGCTGCGCTGGTGCGACCGCAATCTGCGCGGCATGGGACGCTGGCGGTGAGGTAATTTCTACTCAATCTCCCGGCTACTCGCGGGTAGAAAGCACGCTTGTTGGCGATCCGGCTCGGGGCTAGATTCCTAGCTACCGGCAGTACGGGGCAGGGATCGCAACCGGATGACGTTGCAACCAGGTTCCCTCGACTCCAACATCGACCGGTCGCCTGACGCTTCGCGCGCGGATCGGACGAATCTTCCACTGGACCAGCGCGCTGCCATCAGGAGGCTTCCATGCATCGAGTTCACTTCACGGCCGCGCGATCGGCTCTCGTTCTCCTCGCGACTCTACTGCTCGCCGCTCCCGTCGCCGAGGCACAGACGAAAGTCAAAGCAGGCTTCAACCTCTTTTCGGCCACACAGGACGTCGAGGTCGGAACGGCGTCGGCCGCCGAGGTGGAGAAACAGCTTCCGCTCGTGACCGACCGCGCAGTTCTCGCGTACGTCGACGAGATCGGCCAGCGACTTGCTGCCAAGGCCGGTGGACCGCAGTTCAAGTATCAGTTTGGGATCATCAATGCTTCGGACATCAACGCCTTTGCGCTTCCCGGCGGCTTCGTCTACATCAACCGGGGAATCGTCGAGAGCTCGCGAAACGAAGGCGAGCTCGCCGGCGTGCTTGCCCACGAGATCGCACACGTCTCCCTCCGGCACGGTACCCACCAGGCCTCGAAGGCCTACGGCGCCAAGGCCGGGCTCAGCATCCTCGGCGGGCTCCTCGGGGATCGCGCCGGTGATTCGACGGCCGGCATCATCAACGCGGTCGGCGGATTCGGGATGAATGCTCTCTTCCTCAAGTTCAGCCGCGAGCTCGAAACGCAGTCCGACATTCGCGGCGCGCAGATTCTCGCCGCGGCCGGCTACACGCCTGCCGACATGGTGAGCTTCTTCCAGATGCTCGAGAAGACGGACACGGCACGCAAGACGAGCTGGCTCTCGAGCCACCCTGCGCCGCCGGATCGCGTGGTGCGCATCGAGCGTGAGGCGCAACTCCTTCGCGTCTCTTCGCAGCCGACCCAGCGAGTCACGGAGCTGAAGGGAATTCAGTCTCGCCTGCGGCGCCTCGGAACCGCTCCGACGATGGCTCAGATCGCGAGTGGCCAGACGACCGGCAGCACCACCGCACCGGCACAGACGGCTTCCGGTGTCGCGCCCCCGTCGACGAGGCTTCGCAGCTTCACGAGCGACTCGCGCGCGTATCGGATCTCGTACCCGGAAAACTGGAAGGCCTACGAGCAGGGGACGACCGGCGTCGTCTTCGCACCCGAGGGTGGTATTACCAAGGTGGGCGGCAGAACCGAGATCGTCCACGGAGTGATCCTCAACTACTACGAGCCGTTCGGAAACGTCTCGAACAGCAAGACCCTGAGCTATCTGGGTGACTCGTCGGTCGAAGACGCGACCAACGACCTGATCAAACAGATCCAGCAGGGCGATCCGCACCTGAACGTCGTCAAGAACTCGACGCGAGAGCTCGATCTCGATAGCGGCCCCGCACTGACGGCGGTCCTTCGGGGAGTCAACCCGCGGACGAACATCAAAGAACGGCTCACCGTGGTCACGCATCAGCTCGACGACGAGAACCTGATCTACCTGCTTTTCGCAACACCCGAGATCGACGCGAAGAGTTACTCTGCGACGCTCACGGCAATGGTGGAATCGATCCAGATCGACGACGACTTCACGAACTGAGCGCAAACACCAGCCAATGAATCTGTTCCACGGGGGTCGCGTTTTGCGACCCCCGTTTCTTGTCCTGGCTGAACTTTCTCCGCATTCGCCAGCGCCACCACACGGGCCAGCGGCTGCAATACGGTAGTTCGAGCGCGACGAGCGCAAGAGCCGAGTTTCGGCGGGAAGTCGTGCGTAAGGCCGCCTTACGACCACCCGTCACGAGATGCTGTGACGCGCGCCGGGACTAACACCATCGCTTCGGCTACCATCTCCCGATGGCGAACCGCGAGACGCTCACCTTCCCCTCGAAACGCGATACCTGGCTGGTCGCTGTGATCTGGGCCGCGGTCGTCGCGATGGGCTTCGGCATCGCGGCTCCGTGGACCGCGCGCGGCTTCTCGGTCCTCTCGGTGCTCCTGACCCTGCTGCTGGTCGGCGGCATCGCACTGATGCTGTCCACGCTCTATGGCACTCGGTACGTCATCGACGGTCAGCGGATTGCGATCAGCGCCGGACCGCTCCGCTGGAGGATCGACATCGGGACGATCGCGTCGATCCGACCGACGAACGACCCGACGTCGGCGCCCGCCTGCTCGCTCGACCGGCTCGAGATCGCGTGGGGCGACGCGTACGACACCATCATGGTCTCACCGGCGGACAAGGTCGCATTCCTCGAGGCCGTCGCCGCGCGTGACGCCGGCC
>JAMPYE010000129.1 GCA_023700825.1 Thermoanaerobaculia bacterium
CGCGACGGGTCGTACATCAAGTTCGACGACAACGCCGCGGTGTTGATCAAGGACGACAACGAGCCGGTCGGGACGCGCGTATTCGGCCCCGTCGCGCGCGAACTCCGCGAGCGGAAGTTCATGAAGATCATCTCGCTCGCCCCCGAGGTCATCTGAGGTAAACCATGTACAAGACGACCAAACTGAAAGACACCCCGACGACCTCGAAGGTTCACGTCAAGAAGAACGACGAAGTGCTCGTGATCTCGGGCAAGGATCGCGGCAAGCGCGGCAAGGTCCTGCGCGTGATCCCGACCAAGAGCGCGGCGGTGGTCGAGCGCGTGAACTTCATCAAGAAGCACACGCGGGCCAACCCGCAGCGCAACATCAAAGGCGGAATCCTGGAGCGCGAGGCTCCGATCAAGCTCTCGAATCTCCAGGTGATCTGCCCGAGCTGCTCGGAGCCGGCGCGCCTCGGCCGCAAGGCGACCGAGAAGGGCTCGGTCCGGGTCTGCCGGAAGTGCAAGACGGAGTTCAGCAACTAAAGGCGCGAGGAGCGCCGACTGATCCTACTCGCGGATCGACAAAGAGGAAACACGAATGGCCAGACTCAGGGAGTTCTACCACAAAGAGGTCGCGGAGAAGGTCCAGAAGGAATTCGGGATCAAGAATCCGATGGCCGTGCCGCACATCGAGAAGATCGTGCTCAACATGGGACTCGGCGAAGCCGTCCAGAACGCCAAGATCATGGATGGGGCCGTCGAGGAGCTGTCGGCGCTCGCCGGCCAGCGCGCCGTCGTGACCAAGGCGAAGAAGTCGATCGCCAACTTCAAGCTTCGCGAAGGCGTCCCCATTGGCGCCCGCGTCACGCTGCGCGGCAACCGCATGTACGAGTTCCTCGACCGTCTCATGAACATCGCGCTGCCGCGAGTCCGCGATTTCCGTGGCGTCCCGACAAAGGCGTTCGACGGTCGTGGCAACTACACGCTTGGCGTCCGCGATCACCTGATCTTCCCCGAGATCGACTACTCGAAGGTCGACAAACCGAAGGGGATGAACATCACCATCGTCACCAGTGCCAGCAACGACGAACAGGCTCGCGCGCTCCTTCGGGAGCTCGGAATGCCGTTCGCCGGCCGCTGAGCCGAAGATAGTCGCGAGGAGCGAAGAATCACATGGCTAAGACTTCGATGATCGTCAAGGCGCTGAGGCAGCCGAAGTTTTCCTCTCGGACCGTCCGCCGCTGCAAAACGTGCGGGCGTCCGCGCGGTGTCCTGCGCAAGTTCCAGCTGTGCAGGATCTGCTTCCGCAAAATGGCGCTCGAGGGCTATCTCCCGGGCGTGACGAAGGCGAGCTGGTAAAGACGCAAACCCATAGCCACGGCGGTATTGCCGCCTGGCGGAGGAATACGAGAGATGTCGATGACCGATCCCATTGCGGACATGCTTTCCCGGATCCGAAACGCGATCCAGTCCCGTCACGACCGCGTGGACGTTCCCGCGTCCAACCTGAAGGTCGAGATTGCCCGGATCCTCAAGGAGCAGGGCTTCATCAACAATTACAAGAAGATCGACGAGGGGCTGCAGGGAACCATTCGGATCTCCCTGAAGTACGCCAACGACGGCGAGCCCGCGATCCACGGAATCGAGCGCATCTCGCGTCCCGGCCGGAGAATCTACCGGACGAAGACCGAGATCCCGCGCCCGCTCGGTGGTCTCGGCCTGTCGATCGTCTCGACGTCTCGCGGAGTTCTCTCCGGCGACGAAGCCGCGAAGACCGGCATCGGCGGCGAAGTGCTCTGCCAGGTCTGGTAGGAGGAACCGATGTCCCGCGTAGGTAAGAAGCCGATCAGTCTGCCCAAGGGAGTCGAGGTCCGCCTCGACGGCGCCGAAATCGTCGTCAAAGGTCCCAAGGGCCAGGTCACGACGCCGCTCGTCGACGGAATCTCGATGGACGTCGATAACGGAACGATCACGCTCGCCCGCAAGGACGAGCAGCGCCAGTCGCGCGCGAACCACGGACTCGTGCGTGCACTGCTCGCGAACGGGATCAAGGGCGTGTCGGAAGGTTTCCGCCGCGAGCTCGAGGTGATCGGCGTCGGCTACCGAGCCGAGGTCAAGGGACGCGAGGTCGTGTTCCAGCTCGGCTATTCGCACCCGATCAATTTCAAGATTCCCGAGGGAATCGACATCTCGGTCGAGAAGGCGAAAGTCGGCAGCAGCGCCCAGGTTCAGGTCAACATCACCGGTGTCGACAAACAGAAGGTGGGGCAGACGGCCGCAGAGATCCGTTCGCTCCGCGAGCCCGATCCCTACAAGGGCAAGGGCATCAAGTACATGGAAGAAGTCATCCGTCGCAAGGCCGGCAAGGCCGCTGGCAAGTAACGCGCGGAGATGAGACGAGGCCGGCTATTCGCGTCGGCCGGAGGAAATGAAGATGGATCGCGCCAAGGCAAGAGTCAAATCGAGAGGCCGTATCCGCGAGCGGATTCGCGGCAAGGTCGCGGGGAGCGCGGAACGCCCGCGCCTCGCGGTGTTCAAGAGCCTCAAGTACATCTACGTGCAGGTGATCGACGACTCGACCGGATGCACGATCGCGTCGGCGTCTAGCCTCGAGAAGGATCTGCGCTCGAAGATGGCCGGCTCCAACAAGCAGGCGGCTGCCGCAGTGGGCGAGCTCATCGCGGAGCGGGTCAAGGAAAAGGGGCTGTCGAAGGTCGTGTTCGACCGTGGCGGCTACCAGTACCACGGCAACGTCAAGGCACTTGCCGAGGCGGCGCGCTCGAAGGGTTTGGTTTTCTAGCTGTCTGGCTCACGCCAGGCTGAGTAAGGATTCGGAGGCAACGTGCGTCAAGGTCAGTCAAGCCGTGGTATGGATCGTCGTGATGCCGAACGAAGCGAGTCGGGTCTGATCGACAAGGTCGTTCACATCAACCGCGTCACGAAGGTCGTCAAGGGCGGCAAGAACTTCAGCTTCAGCGCCCTCGTGGTCGTGGGCGACGGTCAGGGCCGTGTTGGATTCGGCTCGGGCAAGGCGAAGGAAGTTCCGGCGGCGATCAAGAAGGGAATCGAGATTGCGAAGCGCAACATGATTCCGGTGTCGATGGACGGGACGACGATCCCGCACGCGACGATCGGCCGCTACGGCGCGGGGCGCGTGCTCCTCAAGCCGGCGTCCGAGGGTACCGGCGTCATCGCCGGCGGCCCTGTCCGCGCGATCCTCGAGTCGGCCGGCATCCAGAACATCCTGACCAAGTCGCTCGGAACCGCAAATCCGCAGAACGTGGTGAAGGCGACTTTCGAGGCGCTTCGCCAGCTCCGGAGCCGCGAGCAGTTCCAGGCCCTCCGCGGCCAGATCGGCGCGGCCGAGCCGGGCGAACCCACCAACGAGGCTGAATGATGAGCAAGCAGGACAACGAGCAGAAGGTGAAACTTCAGCAGATCGGCAGCGGCATCGGCTGCACGCGAGACATGCGGGAGACGCTGCGGGCCCTCGGCCTCAGCAGAATGCACCAGGTTGTCGAGCGCATCGACACGCCCGCGACGCGAGGCATGATCGCCAAGATCCCGCACCTCGTGCGTGTGATCGAGCAGTGACGACACGGGAGCGGCGAGCCGCTCCCGCACCCAGCGACGAGAGAGGTCGACAATGGAACTGAACACTCTGAAACCGAAGAAGGGATCGCGGCACGCCAGGAAGCGCGTCGGTCGCGGCCAGGGATCAGGCCACGGCAAGATGTCGAGCCGCGGTGAGAAGGGGCAGAAGTCTCGCTCCGGCTACTCGCGCATGCTCGGCTTCGAAGGCGGCCAGATGCCGCTCCACCGTCGTGTGCCCAAGCGCGGCTTCACCAACATCTTCAAGGTGGAGTACTCGGTCGTCAACGTTGCCGACCTCGAGAAGGCCTTCGAGCAGGGCGCGACGGTCGACGTCGATTCGCTTCGCAAGGCTGGCCTCATTCGCGGGCGCAAGCGCGTGAAGATCCTCGGCTTTGGCGACGTCAAGAAAAAGTTCACGGTCCACGCCAGCAAGTTCTCCGATAGCGCAAGGACGAAGATCGAGGCCGCGGGCGGCACCTGCCAGGAGATCCAGTGAACGTAGTCGACACATTTCGGAACATCTTCGCGATTCCCGACCTGCGGAAGAGGATTCTCTTCACGCTGGGGATGCTGGCAATCTATCGCCTCGGCTCGCACGTTCCGACGCCCGGCATCGATGCCGAAGCGCTGCAGGAATTCTTCGGTGCGATGCAGACGGGAGTGTTCGGCTTTCTGAACCTCTTCTCGGGCGGAGCGCTGAGCAGGCTCTCGGTCTTCGCGCTCGGCATCATGCCGTACATCTCGGCGTCGATCATTCTCCAGCTCCTCACGGTCGTCTGGCCGTACCTCGAAAAGCTCTCGAAGGAAGGGGAGCTCGGCCGGCGCAAGATCAATCAGTACACGCGCTACGGAACGATTCTCCTCGCGATCATCCAGTCGCTCGGCATGGCGTTCTGGCTCCGCTCCCAGGCCTCGCCCGGTGGCGCGCCGCTCGTGCCTGTGGCGGTCCAGGACTCCCTCTGGGGCTTCGGCTTCCCGCTGATGACGGTCATCACCCTGACGACCGGAACGATCTTCGTCATGTGGCTCGGCGAGCAGATCTCCGAGCGCGGAATCGGCAACGGCATCTCTCTGATCATCTTCGCCGGCATCGTCGTCGGGCTGCCGCAGGCGACGATGGGCCTGATCGAAGACCTGCGGACCGGCGAGCGCAACATCTTCGCCATCCTGCTGCTGGTCGGCTTCATGGTCGGCGTGGTCGCGTTCGTGGTCTTTATGGAGCGCGCGCAGAGGCGCATCCCGGTGCAGTACGCGAAGCGTGTCGTCGGCCGGAAGGTTTACGGCGGCGCGAGCACGTACCTGCCTCTCCGCGTCAACACCGCGGGAGTTATCCCGGTCATCTTCGCGTCTTCGGTTCTCGTTTTCCCGCAGACGATCGCTCAGATGATCCAGCAGCCGTGGGCGCAGGCAATCGCCAAGCAGATCGGGATGGGCGAGCCGCTCTACTACCTGCTCCAGATCCTCGGCATCGTCTTCTTCTCGTTCTTCTATACGTCGATCGTCTTCAATCCGGTCGACGTGTCCGACAACATGCGGAAGTACGGCGGGTTCATCCCCGGCATTCGCCCCGGCAAGAAGACGGCGGACTACATCGACCGGGTCCTGACCCGGATCACGGCGGTCGGCTCGCTCTACCTCGCCGCGGTCTGCGTGCTTCCGGAGTTCCTGATCACCGGCTTTCACGTGGCGCAGCTGCCGTTCGTGGGAGGCTCGCTCGATCGCGCGCTGCCGACCTGGATCACGGCCGGCATGGGATTCCAGTTCTACTTCGGCGGAACCTCGCTGCTCATCGTGGTCGGCGTCGCGATGGACACGCTCCAGCAGATCGAGTCACAGCTCGTGATGCGCCACTACGACGGATTCATGAAGGGAACGCGCCTCCGCGGTCGCCGCGGTTGAGCGTCGAAGGAACCGATTCGTGCGAGTAATTCTCGTCGGCCCGCCGGGAAGCGGAAAAGGGACACAGGCGAAGCAGGTGTCCGAACGCTTCGGCATTCCGCATATCTCCACCGGGGACATCCTCCGGGAGGCGGTGCGGAACCGGTCCGCGCTCGGACTGGAAGCGGAGCCGATCATGGCGGCCGGAGGGCTCGTTCCCGACGACCTGATGATCGGGTTGATCCGCGAGCGCCTGGCGCAACCGGACGCGACGAAGGGGTTCCTTCTCGACGGCTTTCCCCGGACGGTCGTCCAGGCCGAGAAGCTCGACGGGATTCTCGGGGGGAATGAGGGTGGGGACCTCTCGGTTGTTGTTTTGCTGGTCCCGGATGCCCTGATCGTCAACCGCATCACGCTTCGGCGTTCCTGCGGGGCGTGCGGGGCTGTCTACCATCTCGAGAATCTCCCGCCGAAGACGGCGGGCGTGTGTGACAAGTGCGGTGCGGCCCTCGTGGGGCGGCAGGACGACAACGAAGAAGCGGTGGTCAAGCGCCTCGCGGCGTACCACGCGCAGACGGCGCCGGTTGCGGAGTATTACCGCGCCAAGGGTCAGCTGAAGGAAGTCGACGGCAATGCTGCCGTCGACGTGGTCTTTGAACGAGTGATGCGATCCCTGGGCGCATGAGGGGACCGGTACTCAAGTCTGCCGAGGAGCTCGAGATCATGGATCGCGCCAACCGCGTGGTCCTTGAGATTCTCGAGATCATGCGGCAGATGATCCGGCCCGGAGCCACGACGGCTCAACTCAACGCGGTTGCCGAGGAAGAGCTTGCGAAGCGAGGGGCGAAGAGCCCCTTCAAGGGGTATGCCCCGATGGGGCTGCCGCCGTACCCGGCGGTGGTCTGCACGTCGGTGAACGACGTGATCGTCCATGGCATCCCGAATCGCGAGCGGCTTCGTGAAGGCGACATCGTCGGGATCGACTTCGGCGCGATTCTCGAAGGCTTCGTGGGCGACGGTGCGATCACCGTGGCCGTGGGCGAAGTCAGCGAGGAAGCAGGGAAGTTGATCCGGACGACGAAGGAGTGCCTCGACCTCGCGATTGCCGAGATGAAACCGGGAAACCGGCTCGGCGACATCGGGGCGGCGGTCCAGGAGCATGCCGAAGCCAACGGGTTCCACGTCATCCGCAACTTCGTGGGGCACGGAATCGGCCGACGGATGCACGAGGAGCCGCAGGTGCACAACTTCGGCGCGCGCGGCAGGGGTCTCGAGTTGAAGGAAGGCATGGTGCTCGCGGTCGAGCCGATGGTTTGCACGATCGGCGACAAGCTGCAGCAGCGGCTCGGGAAGTCGCGCGACGGGATGGTGCAGGACGTCCGGACCGACAAGGACGGATGGACGGCACGGACGCTCGACGGCGCCCTGGCGGCGCACTTCGAGCACTCGATCGCAATCACCGCCGACGGCCCGCGGGTCCTCGGTTTGCAGTGAGTAAAATGCGCGCTCTCCGGGGCGCGGCGCAGTAGGGTGAGTTTTGGAGAGGTATGGCGAAGGAAGACGCGATTGAAGTGATGGCTACGGTCCTTGAGACCCTGCCAAACGCGATGTTTCAGGTGGAGCTCGAGAACAAACACAAGGTTCTGGCCCACATCTCGGGAAAGATGAGGAAGCATTTCATCCGAATCCTTCCCGGGGACAAGGTGCTCGTCGAGTTGTCGCCGTACGATCTGACCCGAGGAAGAATCGTTTACCGATACAAGTAACCGAGGCAATCATGAAGGTTCGTTCATCAGTCAAGAGGATTTGTCCCAAGTGCAAGCTCGTCCGCCGCGAGGGAGTCATTCGCATCATCTGCGAGATTCCCAAGCACAAACAGCGGCAGGGATAGAGTCTTCGCACAGCGAAGGCATCGAGTCATAGCGGAGGATTTTTCGTGGCACGTATTTCTGGTATTGACCTTCCCCTGAACAAGCGCGTGGAAATCGGCCTGACCTATATTTTCGGGATCGGGCGCACGCGATCGAACAAGATCCTCTCGCAGGCCGCGGTGGATCCCAACACGCGCGTGAAAGACCTGACCGAAGACGACGTTCGCAAGATTCGCCAGGTCATTCAGGACCAGGGCGACGTCGAGGGCGATCTCCGGAAGAATGTCGGTCTCGACATCAAGCGGCTGGTCGAAATCGGCTGCTACCGCGGAGTGCGCCATCGCCGGGGACTTCCGGTCCACGGGCAGCGCACGCACACGAACGCACGCACGCGGAAGGGGCCCCGCAAGGGCGCCGTCGCGGGCAAGAAGAAGGCCACGAAGAAGTAATTCGGGTTAGCACGAGGAAACAGAAGCTATGGCAAAACCAGCACCGAAGACCGGAACCGCCACACGCCGCGCGGGCGGCAAGAAGAAGGAAAAGAAGAACGTCCCGCACGGGCTCGCGGCGATCTCCGCGTCCTTCAACAACACGATCGTCGCGATCACCGATCCGGTGGGAAACCTCCTGTCGTGGTCGAGCGCGGGCCGGATCGGGTTCAAGGGATCGCGCAAGGGAACGCCCTTCGCCGCGCAGATGGCCGCGCAGAACGCCGCGCAGCTCGCGGCCGAACACGGTGTCCGCTCGGTCGACGTCAGGGTCAAGGGACCCGGCGCCGGGCGCGAGTCGGCGATCCGTGCGCTCGCCGCGAGCGGCATCGACATCAAGTCGATCAAGGACGTGACCCCGATTCCGCACAACGGATGCCGGCCGCCCAAGCGCCGCCGCGTCTGATCTCTGCGAGATTCCGCTCACGGGGAGAGTCGCCGCGGTGCAGCCGCGGTGACTCTCTCCCGTGCGCTTTTTTTCATCGGGTTGAATCAACGGTGAGTCGGTAGCTTCCGGCCACCACGGACCTACGGAAACGAACGATCAGGAGGAAGTAAAGTGGCTCGTTATACGGATCCCGTCTGCAGACTCTGCCGCCGCGAGGGGCTCAAGCTGTTCCTCAAGGGCGACCGCTGCTTCAAGGACAAGTGCGCGATCGAGCGTCGCGCCTACGCCCCCGGCCAGCATGGCCGCCGTCGCTCCAAGGTGCTCGGCTACGGCCTGCAGCTCCGCGAGAAGCAGAAGGTCAAGAGGATCTACGGCCTGCTCGAGAAGCAGTTCCGTCTCTATTTCAAGCGTGCCGACCAGGCGCGCGGGATCACCGGCGAGAATCTCCTCCGCCAGCTCGAGCTGCGACTCGACAACGTCGTCTACGCTCTCGGGTTTGCGGCGTCGCGCGCCCAGGCGCGTCAGCTCGTCCGGCACGGCCACATCGAGGTCAACGGGCGCAAGCTCAACATCCCTTCGTACCAGGCTCGCAAGAACGATGCGATCCAGGTCCGCGAGAAGAGCCGCAAGAACGACCAGATCCGTCTGGCGATCGAAACGGCCAGCGGCCGCGGGATCCCTGCCTGGCTCGAGCTCCAGCCTGAGCAGTTCCGAGGCATGGTGCGTGATCTTCCGAAGCGCGAAGACATCCGCCTGCCGATCCAGGAACAGCTCATCGTCGAGCTCTACTCGAAGTAACCGCCCGGAACAACAGCTCTTCAGCTCGCCGGCCCGTTGCCGGCGGACTGTGCGGGCCACCCAACGAATGTCGAGGAGGCCGTCCTTATGTGGTCAGATTTTCAGAAACCCAAGAAGCTCGAGCATGACGTCGAGACCCTGACGCCGCTTTACGGCAGGTTCGTCGCCCAGCCTTTCGAGCGCGGCTTCGGTACGACGATCGGTAACGCGCTTCGCCGCGTGCTGCTTTCGTCGATCGAGGGCGCCGCGGTCACCGCGGTCCGTGTCGAAAACGTGCTTCACGAGTTCTCTTCCCTCCAGGGCGTCGTCGAAGACATGACCGACGTCGTCCTCAACCTCAAGCAGATCCCCTTCCGCATCCACAGCCGCGGATCCAAGACCCTGTTTCTCGAGAAGAAGGGTCCCGGCATCGTCACCGCCGCTGACATCCAGCGTGAGGCCGACGTCGAGATTCTCGACCCGAAGGCGCACATCGCGACCCTCTCCAAGGAGGGCTCGCTGAAGATGGAGATCCGCCTCAAGGTCGGACGCGGCTACGTCGCGGCCGATCGCAACGCCGACCCCGATCTTCCTCTCGGCTACATCCCGGTCGACTCGATCCACTCGCCCGTGCGTCGCGTGAACTACCACATCGAGGGCGCGCGCGTCGGTAACGTCACCGACTACGACCGTCTCGTCCTTGAAATCTGGACGAACGGCGCGGTCGCTCCGCAGGAAGCGCTCTCGCTCGCCTCGGGACTGATCGCCGATCACCTCGCGATCTTCAGCGAGTTCGAGACCTCCGTGCAGGAAGACGAAATCTCGGCCGAGCCGGATGTCGATCCCAAGCTGATGGAGATGCTCTCGAAGCCGATCGAGGAGCTCGACCTCTCCGTTCGTTCGGCAAACTGCCTCAAGAATGCGAACATCCGCACGCTCGGCGACCTCGTCCAGC
>JAMPYE010000130.1 GCA_023700825.1 Thermoanaerobaculia bacterium
AGACGGGTGGGCGGCCGGTCGTCACGCTCGACCCGCCGTCGAGCTACCTGCGCGTCGAGAACAGTGCCGTGACACGAGGCAGGCACGGGCTGTTCGTCACGCGACGGAGCGGCTCGAACACGATCGTCGTGGACGGGAACGTGGCAAAGAGCTCCGGGCAGACGGAAGTCTTCGTGACGGTCCTCGACCCCGTGCGCTACTTCGCGACGGTGATGACCGAGACGCTCGCGAAGAAGGGGGTCAAGGTGTCCGGAGCCCCCAGGTTCGTCGTCGAGGACGGTCGCAACGACTGGAAGCCGGTTACCGAATACAGGACGCCGCTGTCGGTCGTCATGTTCGTCGTGAACAAGAAGAGCCAGAATCACTACGCAGAGCAGCTGCTCAAGACGATCGGCGCCGAGGTGAAGGGTGCCGGTTCCTGGCAGGGGGGGACGAGCGCGGTCGACGAATGGCTCCGTACGAAGGTCGGGGTCAGGCCCGGGCAGTTCTCGATGGTCGACGGATCGGGCATGTCGCGATACAACCGCGCGTCGGCCGAGGCGTTCGTCGCGCTGCTGCGTTACGCGTGGACGAGGCCGCACCTGCGCGACTTTCTCAGCTCGATGCCCTATTCGGGCGAGCACGACTCGCGCCTGCGCAACCGGCTCGACAAGGCGCCCTACGCACGCCAGGTCTACGCGAAGACCGGCTACATCTCCGGCGTCGTCGGCCTCTCCGGCTACGTTCGAGGGAAGAGCGGAAAGGTCTACGCCTTCTCGTTCCTGTTCAACGACTATCGCGCCGGGGTGTGGGAGATGTACAGGCTTCAGGACGAGATGCTGAAGGAGCTGGTCGACAACGGTTAGGCGCTCACGTGGAGTGCGGAAGCTGCGCTTCCGCCCGCCCTGGCCGAAGCGCAGCTTCGGCGCTTGGTTGAAGCACGGAGCTCCTCCAATGTGCTCACGCCCGGGAGCGGAAGCTCTCGCTTCCGCCGAGGAAAGGCGAAAGCTTCGCTTTCGCACTCCACATGAGTCACTTCCCCTTCAACAGGCTCTTCTGGCGAAGCCGGAGGATCGAGTTGGCGATGAACTTCTGCAGCTTTCGCTTCGCTTCGAAATGCCCGCTCCTGCGCAGTGCCTCGATCTCCGTACGATCGAGCCCGAGCGCCTCGGCGGCGCGCGCGAAATGTTCGCCGAGCTTCGGCGTCCCGCCTCGCGACGAGGGAAACGTCGACTGCAGAGGGTTGCTCGAGACCGGATCGCCGAAGCGCTGGTGCGACTCCTCGATGGTCAGCACCGGCGTGACGCACGCGTCCAGGTCGGCGAACACCCGCTCCCACTCGCTGCGCGTCTTCGACGCGATCGACTTGCGGATCGTCGCGAACACCTCCGCCCGCGCGTCGTTGTCGTACTGCCTGCCGGTGAGGTGTGGTGCGCCGATCCCGGCGCAGAAGACTTCCCAGAACTTCGGTTCGAGCGGCGCGACCGCCAGGTACTTGCCGTCCGCGGTCTCGTAGACGTTGTATTCGGGGAGGGCGCCCGTGAGGAAGAACGACGCCGGAGAGGAGTGGGTCCCGCGGTAAAGCGCCTCGGCCGTCGGCATCACGGCCCGCGTGGCCTCCGACATCGACACGTCGATGCGCCGTCCGCGCCCTGTTTTCTCGCGCTCGAACAGGGCCGCGAGGACGGAGAGCGCGGCGAACAGCGCGCCCGCCATGTCGCCGATCTGCGTCGACGGCAGCACCGGGCGGCCTTCGCGGTCGCGCTGAAGGTCGAGCAGTCCCGCGAGCGCCACGAAGTTCAGGTCGTGTCCGCTGCGCGAGTCTCCACTCCCGTAACCGCTCACCGAGCAGTAGACGAGACGCGGGTTGATGGCGAGCAGGGTGTCGGCGTCGATGCCGAGCTCGGCAGCGGCCTCGGGTCGATAGCTCTCCGCCACGACGTCCGAAACCGCGGCGAGGCGCTGCGCGAACGAGCGGCCGACCTCGGACTTGAGGTCGACCACGACGCTCTCCTTGCCGGCGTTCACGAGATGAAACAGAGACCCAGCGTCGCCGACGATTGGCGGGAGCCAGCGCGTCGGATCGCCGTCCGGCGGCTCGATCTTGAGCACCTGCGCGCCGAGGCGGCAGAGAATGTCGGTCGCGTACGGGCCGGGAAGGTGCCGCGTGAAGTCGAGCACCCGGATTCCTGCGAGCGGAAGCATGACGCTACTCCCTCTCGACGATCACAGCCGAGCCTTGCCCGCCCGCGGCGCAGACGGAGATCAGCCCGTACTGCTTTCCCGTGCGCCGAAGGTGGTTGCAGACGGAGGTGATGATCCGTGCGCCGGTCGCGCCGAAGGGATGGCCGATCGCGATCGAGCCTCCCGTCGGGTTGATCGCCTCGGGGTCGATCTCGCCGACCGCCTCGGAGCGGCCTAACTTCGTCTCGGCGATCTTCCTGGATCCCAGCCACGCGATGTTCGACAGCACCTGCGCCGCGAACGCCTCGTGCATCTCGATGACGTCGATGTCCTTCAGTGTCAGCTTCGCGCGGTCGAGCGCCAGGGGAATCGCGAGGGCCGGCCCCTGGAGAAGCTGGTCGAACGGGTCGAGAGCCGCGTACGCGTAGCTCCGGAGGTATCCGATCGGCTGGAGGCCGCACGCCTTCGCCTTCTCCTCGGACATGAGCAGAATCGCCGACGCTCCGTCGGTCAGGCCCGAGGCGTTGCCCGCCGTGATCGTGCCGAACTTGCGGTCGAACACCGGCTTGAGCTGCGCGAGCGCCTCGTACGTCGTGTCGGCGCGCACGAGGTTGTCGGTGTCGGCGACGTTCTCGTAGTCGGGCGGCACCGGGAACGACATCACCTCGTCCTTGAACCATCCGTCGGCAGTGGCCTTCGCGGCGCGGAGATGGCTCTGCAGCGCGAACTTGTCCTGCGCCTCGCGCGTGATCCCGTTCTCTTTCGCCATGAGCTCCGCCGACTCGCCCATGGTGAGCCCCGTGACCGACTCGGCGAGCGCCGGCGCGTCGGGCGCCAGGTCCTTCGGGCGCAGCTTGCGGAACAACCCGAGCTTGCCGGCCATCGTCTTCTGCCTGCTCGCCGCGACGAGGACCTCGGCGAAGCGGCGCGAGAAGAGGATGGGGACCGTCGAGAGCGATTCGGCCCCGCCGACGACGACGGTGTCCGCGTAGCCGCGGGCGATCATGTCGGCGCCGCTGGTGAGCGCGGTGTTCGACGACGCGCAGGCGCGTGAGACGGTGAAGCCGGGGATCGAGCGGGGGAGGCCGGCGCCGAGCACGATCTCTCGCGCGATGTTCGCGGCCTTGACCGACGGGATCACGTTGCCGTAGACGACCTCGTCCACGTCCTTCGGGTCGATCTCGGAGCGCTGGAGCAGCTCGGATACGACGATCTTTCCGAGCTCGAGGGCGTCGAGCTTGGCATAGACGGTACCGGCCCTGGCGAATGGCGTGCGAAGCCCGCGGACGATGGCGGTTCTCGGGTTGTACTGCCAGGTCATCGAGCTCCTCGCGACTGCATGCGGTTGAGTGGTGCGACACCGAACAGGTGCCCGTGTGGGAGCAATGTAACACCCGCTGAATGGGCGTTCAATCAGGGTTGTGTGGCGAAGGCTTCTGGCCTTTGCCGCGCCACGCTGATCGAACGCTTCACGCGGAGCGGGCAAGGCGGGACGCCTTGCCTGCGTTGCACCAGCATTCGCGCTTTCGCCTTCGATCCACGATAATCCGCACGATGTCCGAGCCAGCCGAGACGAACCCGACGAACCCGACGATGCGCCGGCTGCTGACGCTCCAGGTGCAGTTCGCGCTCGACCTGTGCGTGCTCGTGGCCGCGTTCGTGGCCTCGTATCTCTTCCGCTTCGAATTCGCGATCCCGGCGGACGAGCGCCGATTCCTCGTGACGCAGCTTCCGTACGTCGTGCTGCTGCAGTTCGTGGCGCTCTACCTGTCGGGCGTCTACGCGTTCATCTGGCGCTACGTCGGGCTTCGCGAGGCGCGCGCCTTCGTGATCGCGATCATGTCCGCGGCCGTGCCCGTCGTGATTCTCCGTTCCGTGCTGCCGGACGCCTACCACGCCTGGCGCGTGCCGCTGTCGGTCGCCATCGCCGACGCGGTCGTCGCCGCCGTGGGCATTCTCGCCCTCCGCATCGCACGTCGCACGCAGTGGGAGAGCGCGCAGCGACGCCTTCGCGCGGTCGGGAGTGCCCTTCCGGAGGCGCGTCCGGTGCTGCTCATCGGCGCAGGAGAGGCGGGCGTGATGGTCGCTCGCGAGATCGAGCGCCGCGGCGACCTCGGGCTCGACGTGAGGGGTTTCGTCGACGACGACCGGTCCAAGGCGGACTCCCGCATTCTCGGTATCCGTGTCGTCGGGACCACCGAAGACCTGCCGCGCCTCGTACGCGAGATGGAAATTGATCACGTCGTGATCTCGATCGCGCAGGCGCCGCGACAGCAGATCCGCCGCATCGTGGCCATATGCGAGGCGATCCCGGTGCGCGTGCAGATCATCCCCGGCCTCTTCGAGATCCTGCAGGGCCGCGTCGCGATCAGCCGGCTTCGCAATGTCGAGATCGAAGACCTCCTTGGCCGAGAGCAGGTCGAGCTCGACACTTCGGACGTCCGGCAGTTCCTCTCGGGGCGCGTCGTGATGGTGACCGGGGCCGGAGGATCGATCGGCTCCGAGCTCGCGCGCCAGGTCGCTGCGCTCGCTCCGTCGCGCCTCCTGCTGGTCGAGCGCGCGGAGTTCGTCCTCTTCGACATCGACCGCGAGATTCGCGCCGCGTTTCCCGGGCTTCCGGTCGAGGCCCTGGTCGCCGATGCGGGCGACGAGCCGAGGATGCGCGCGATTTTCGAGACCTGGCACCCCGCGGTCGTAGTCCACGCGGCGGCGCACAAGCACGTGCCGCTCATGGAGCTCAACCCGTGCGAGGCGATCAAGAACAACGTGCTCGCGACGCAGACGACGGCACAGCTCGCGGGGGAGTTCGGCGCCGAGGCCTTCGTGCTCATCTCGACCGACAAGGCCGTTAGGCCGACCTCGGTGATGGGCGCATCGAAGCGCGTCGCCGAACTGGTCGTGCAGGATCTCTTCCGCGAGCACCCGGGGACGCGGTTCGTCGTCGTCCGCTTCGGCAACGTGATGGGCTCGACCGGCTCCGTGATCCCGATCTTCCGCGAGCAGATCAAGAAGGGCGGGCCCGTCACCGTGACCGATCCGGAGATGGTCCGCTTCTTCATGACGATCCCCGAGGCGAGCCAGCTCGTGCTGCAGGCCGGGGCGATGGGCCAGGGTGGCGAGATCTTCGTCCTCGACATGGGCGAGCCGGTGAGGATCGTCGACCTCGCGAACGAGATGATCCGCCTGTCGGGCCTGGTGCCCGGCGAAGACATCGAGATCGTCTTCACGGGCGTGCGGCCGGGAGAGAAGCTGTACGAAGAGCTCGGGCACGACCACGAGACCCTCGTGAAGACGCGACATCCGAAGATCTTCATCGGGGATCTGGCTCCGATGTCCCCGGCCGCGCTCGAGGACGCCGTCGTGACGCTGGGCGAGGCTGCATTCGCCGGCGAGGACAGCGTGGTTCGCGAACGCCTGGCCAGCGTGACGGGCATGGCGGCGGATCCGAAGCCGAGCGCCAGGGTTGTCGTCTAGGCGGCTTTCGGAGTGACGTGAACGGCCTCCCGGCACCTTTGACGCCGTGGGCCGCGGGCCGTGCTAGCATCAAGCCATGCCCTCTCCCCTGACTCTGGACAGCGTGGTTTGCGTGAGCGATTCGCAGGTCTCCGCGAGGGTGGGTGAAGAGGTCGTCATTCTCGAGCTTGGAGCGGGCCAGTATTTCAGCCTCGAAGGGACCGGCCCCGAGATCTGGAAGCTCGTGCAGAAACCGATCCGCGTGAGCGAGATCAGGAACGAGATTCTGCGGAGTTTCGAAGTCGAGCCCGACGTGTGCGAGCGCGACCTGCTCCAAGTTCTGCAGGAGATGGTCGACAAGCGGATTCTCGACGAGCTGCCGCCGACCGATCCTCCGATCTAGAGAGAACGGGTGGGCGCGCGCTGCCGTGTGCCCCGCGATCGCTTCGGCGCGCGCCGTTCGAACCGTCTCTGCTTCCCGCAGTGCGCTACCATCGACGCATGTACTCGGTTGAAGGGCACGCGGCGATGATCCGGGATCGCACTCGCATGGACGCGTTTTCCTCAGCGTTGAGGCAGCGAGTGACACCGGGATGCACGGTCGTCGACCTCGGTGCAGGTTCGGGGGTCTTCTCGGTCATCGCGTGCAAGCTCGGCGCCGGCCGCGTCTACGCGATCGAGCCCGGGGAGATCATCGAGCTCGCGCGACAGAACGCGATCGCGAGCGGAGTCGCCGACAGGATCACATTCGTCCAGGCGCGGGGACAGGACGCCGTGATCGACGGGCGCGCCGACGTGCTGATCTCCGATCTGCACGGTGTGCTTCCCTGGTTCGACGGTCATCTCGAGGCGATCCTCGACGCGCGGCGCCGGTTTCTCAATCCGGCGGGGCATCTGATCGGTGAGCGGGACGAGCTGTGGGCCGCGGTCGTCTCGGACGCAGCCATGCACGATCGCCACCTGCTGCTGCCCGAGCGGGACGACGGCATCGATCTTCGTCCCATGCGCACGGTCCTGAGCAATCTGTGGACGAAGGAGCGAATCGCCCCCGAATCCATCGTCAGCGCCCGTCGCCGCGTTGCGGCACTCGACTACCGGACGTTCGAGAGGCTCGACCTGGCGGCGGTCGTTTCGCTGCCCGTCGACCATGACGCGGATGGACACGGCATTGCGATCTGGTTCGACTCCGAGCTCGCTCCCGGGGTGACGTTGTCGAACCGACCGGGAGCCCCTGAGCTCGTCTACAGCTGCGCATTCTTCCCCTGGCCCCAGAGTGTCGAGCTTCGCTCCGGTGACTTCGTCGAGCTTCGGCTGACCGCAACGCCCGGAGCGAAAGACTACATGTGGCGCTGGCAGACGAAGATCGTCGCGCGCGACGGCACGCACGACGCAGAGTTCGACCAGTCGACCTTCCGCGGAACCATCCTCTCGGAAAGACGGTTCGGCACGGACGAGGCCAGCTCCGTAGCGTCGTTGTCGGACGAGGGAGAGAGGGACCGCGCGATTCTCACGCTGATGGATGGCGGGCGTACGAACGAGTCGATTGCCCGAGCAGTGGAAGGCCGATTCCCAAGCTACCGGGCCGCGCTCGATCGGGTCGTCGCCGTCGCTGAGAAGTACATGCGGTGAGCGGCGCTCGGAGACGATAGGTTCGGTCGCGTCATGATGCGGATCACGAGCTCGCTGTCGTCTCACGGACGCCCTTTCAGCGTGCGTCCTCCCCGCCGCGAGAGTGAGATCATTGCTTTCGAATCAGTGGTTTGGGCTACAGTTGGGAGTGGCCGGCAACTGCTCGTCAGCGGGGTGTCATCCGACGAACCAGCGAATCGGGAGAGGTGGTTCTCGCCGGTGGCCACGAACGGTGTTTCCGTGCTGCACGATCGATCGTGACTCGGGAGATCCTCTCTGCGCGTTGGGGTGAGGTGCACGCTCGTAGAACGCAAGCCGTCGCGTGGTGGGTAACTGCAGCCCTTGAGGTGCGTACGCAGTCTGGCATCGGAGGCAACTGGAATGCATGTCTTGGTCACCGGCGGAGCCGGGTTCATCGGGTCGCACATCGTCGACGGGTATGTCGCGCGCGGGTGGGACGTCACGGTCGTCGACGATCTTTCGACGGGTGAGCGGAGCAACGTCAACCCGAAGGCGCGGCTGGTCGTCGGCAGCGTCACCGATCCGGCTGTCGTGGCGGAGGTCGTGCGGCCGGGAGTCGATCTGCTCAATCACCATGCGGCGCAAATGGACGTTCGGCGCTCGGTGGCGGACCCGGTTTTCGACGCCGAGCAGAACATCGTCGCGTCGCTCCGGCTGCTCGAGCAGGTGGTGAAGTCGGGAGTCGGGTCGGTGATCTTCGCCTCGAGCGGAGGAGCGGCGTACGGTGAGCCTGTGTTCGTTCCCCAGACCGAGAATCATCCCTTCGCGCCGATGTCACCATACGGCTGCGCGAAACTTTCGGTCGAGCACTATCTCGGCTTCTATCGGCAGGTGCACGGGATTCGCGCGGTCGCGCTTCGCTACGGGAACGTCTACGGCCCGCGCCAGAAGAAGCATGGCGAAGCGGGTGTCGTTGCGATCTTCGCCGGCAAGATGCTGGCCGGGGAGACGGTGACGATCAACGGGAGCGGGCTCCAGACGCGCGACTACGTTTTCGTCGAGGACGTCGTGCGCGCGAACATGGCGGTGTCGGACTCAGACCTCTCCGGTGCGTTCAACGTCGGGACAGGAGTCGAGACGAGCGTGGTCGAGCTCTTCGAGGCGATGTGCGCCGCGCTCGGAGGCCCGTACCCGTCGGTGCACGCGCCGGCGAAGGCGGGCGAGCAGCTGCGCAGCGTGCTCGACGGTGCGAAATTGAGGCTGGCGGCCGGGCTCGCGGCGCCAAACCCCTTGGCCCACGGGCTCCGGCAGACCCTCGAGTGGATGACGCAGCAGGCGAGTTGAAGGCTCTGCGGACGAGGTTCCCGGGACGGAGAGATCCCGTTCGACGAGGCCTTACTGCACCTTCGAGTTGTAGAAGAACCTCGCCGTGACCCGCTCGCTCGCCTTCGGGAAGTTAGCAGGCAGAGGGCTGAGCGGCGAGGAAAGCTGGATCGCGCGTTTCGCGGCGTTGTCGTATGGTGGGACGCCGGAGCTCGACAGCATCTCGACGTCGGTGATCGAGCCGTCACGCTGGATGGTGAACCGGATCGTCACGACTCCCTTCAGCCCGGTCCGGATGATCTGCGGCATGTTGCTGTACCAGTGGTAGCGGATCCTCGCGACCATGCCCGTCGCGTAGTCGCCCCAGTCGAACCACTGCGTCTCGAAAGACATCGGCCCGGTGTCGGCGTTGCCGAGGTCGTCGCCCGCGCCGCCCGGGATCGCGCGCCAGTCGCCCGTGGGAGCGCCGCGACGGGAGCTCGGCTGCTCCGCGACGTCCTTGATCGCTTCCTTCCAGTCGATCTGACTGGAGGTCGTGCCGCGATAGGGCGTGATCGAGTCCGCCCCCTGCGCTGCTTCTCCGAGCGGTTGGCCTCCCTGGGCGCTCGCGGCTGCGCGCTCCTGCTGCGGCCGGGGTGACTGGCCGTCGGCGCCCGTCTCGGCTCCGCGGCGGGGTACCGGCTGCATCTGGGGGCGAGCGTCTCCCGGGGTCAGCGTCGGAGGGCGATCTGTCGGATTCGGCCTGCTGGCTCTGCGGTTGGCATCCGACAGCGAGGCGTCGGGCCGGGGATTCGCTCGCTCCGGTCCTGGCGCGTCGGTGATGTTCGGCTGCCTTTGCTGCTCCTGGGCCTGCTGTGGAACCTGCGGGACGAGCTCGACGAAACGGGCGGGCAGCGTCGCTTCCTGCGTCGGCGCCTTCATGTGATGGGCGATCAGGAACGAAAGAATGGTGACGTGGACCGCCATCGACAGGATTACGCCGAGAGAGAGATCGCCCCGCTTTGGTTTTTCTTCGACGTAGTCCAGTAAGTCGTGCACACGTTCACCCGGGCAGCCGCACCTATAAGACGATTCGCGCGGGGGTTTGTTCCGCTCCGGCGGCGAGGAATCGAAGAACTCCCTCCGACGGACCGGGTGGCCGCGCCCCGGGTGGCGAGCAGCGAGGAGCCGTCGCCACGGCCCACCAGCCCCGGGGCTGGACAGAGAGCCGAAATCCCCGCGAGCGCTGCTCCTGTTCTAGAATGCAGCTCTTTACGGGAGACGCCATGAGCGACGTCAGGGAAGATCTATCCATTATCGGCCGCGAGGCCGCTACCGAAGTCGAATCGCGGCCGCTCGGCGCCAATCGCCTCGCCGAGCCGCCGATGGCGCTCACGTTCGACGACGTGC
>JAMPYE010000131.1 GCA_023700825.1 Thermoanaerobaculia bacterium
TCCATCTCGACGAGGAGCTGGTTGAGCGTCTGTTCGCGCTCGTCGTGTCCGCCGCCGAGGCCTGCGCCGCGGTGACGGCCGACCGCGTCGATCTCGTCGATGAAGATGATGCAGGGCGCGTTCTTCTTTCCCTGCTCGAAGAGGTCGCGGACTCGCGAGGCACCGACGCCGACGAACATCTCGACGAAGTCCGAGCCGCTGATCGAGAAGAAGGGAACGTTCGCTTCACCCGCGATGGCGCGGGCGAGAAGGGTCTTTCCCGTTCCCGGAGGGCCCATCAGCAGCACGCCCTTCGGGATCTTTCCTCCGAGCTTCGTGAACTTCTGCGGGTCGCGGAGAAACTCGATGATCTCCTGCAACTCGACCTTCGCCTCGTCGACGCCGGCGACGTCCTTGAACGTCACCTTGCGGGCGCTGCCCGAGAGAAGCTTCGCTTTCGATTTACCAAACGAGAGCGCCTTGTTCCCGCCGGCCTGCATCTGGCGCATGAAGAAGATCCAGAGCGCCACGAGGAAGAGCACCGGAGCCCAGGTGACGAGCGCCGTGACGAACGAGTTGTCCCTCGGCTCCTCGGCGGTGATCTCGACTCCATTCGAGGAGAGGACGGTGACGAGCTCGTCGAACTGCGGTGGGACGACGACCTTGAACTGCCCACGGGCGTCTTTTCCGGACGCCTTCCAGGTTCCTTCGATCTCGTTGCCGCGGATCACGACCTTCTGGACGCGGCCGGCGTTTACTTCCGCCATGAACTTGGAGAAGTCGATCAACTCCGCCGTTCCCTTCGTCGCCGCGAAGAGGTTCCACAGCAGGAGCACCAGCACGATGATTACCGCCCAGAGGGCGAATGTCTTGAATCCGTTCAAAAGTCTGCCTCCAGCACGACTGCCGATCGACCCGTCGGGGGCCGGACCACGGCAGGTTTGCAAACCGAGCGGCGCCTGACGAAATTCTAACGATTCCCCGGCCTGCCGGTGGGGACATTCGTTCCCGTGCCGTCAGCCGAGGATACCGAGGAAGGGCAGGTTCGCGAAGCGATTCTCGAACTCGAGGCCATAGCCGACGAAGCGGCCGCGCTCGGTCGTGAATAGCGCGTGGTCGCACGCGATTTCGACGGTTCGCATGCCAGGGCAGTCGATGAGAGCCACCAGGTGCAGCGAGGCCGGGTCCCGCTCCCGGAACTGGGTCAGGAGGTAGTTCTCGATGATGCCCGTCGTGACGATGTCCTTGAGCACGAAAATGTGACGCCCCTGCATCGAAAACTGCGTGAGGAAGTCGATCTCCGTGGCCTCGGCAGTCTCCGTGTCGGCGACGTCGAAGAGAACGTTCACCCATTCGTAATGGACCTGGCCGGGGATCGAACGGATGAGATCGGCGAGAAAGACGGAGCTCCCCTTGAGGATTCCGATCAGGAAGACCTCCGAGTCGCCCGCATCGCGGCGGATGGCGGCGCCAACTTCGCGGATGCGTGCCTGAATCAGGTCTTCGCCGAAGAGTTTCGTGACGCTCGTCATCGATCGTCCCCCAGGCGCGAGGCGCACAGTGCCAGGCGCTCCGAATCACCGCTTCCCAGCCGGAAATCTTCCGAAACCTCGATTCCCGCGATCCATGCGATACGGCCGTCGATCAGCACCAGCGGCAAAGTGTCGCGGATGTCCTTCGGAATTTTACGATCAATGAAGAAATCGGAGAGCTTTTTCTCGGTCTGCATCCCCAGGGGATGGAAGCGGTCTCCTTTGCGGCGATTCCTGACGATGACGGATCCGAGATCTCCGGGAGGAAGCGCGACCGTCTGGACGAAGCCTGCACCGTTCTCTCCCTCGCAGGGCAAGCCGACGGAAACACGCCATCCCGCAGCGGGAATCTCGACGGTGGCACCCGGCTGGAGCCGGTATTCGTAGTCTTCGATTGCCCTTTCGACCACGCGCCTTACCGTGAGCAGCTTCCCGTCGGAGAGAATCTCGACTCTTCGCGAAGGGCGAAGGCGACCCGGCCTCACGAACAACTCCTCGAGCCGTTTTAGGGCGGGCACGTCGAGATAGCGCTCGTCGGGGTCGAGCCTTCTGATCTCTGCGCGCAGCAGCGCCCGGCGCAGCAGTGGCTCCGACGGTAGAAGGTCGAGCGATGCAGACGCCGACGCAGCCCGCCTCTCGAACACTTCGACCCAGCGGCTGAGCATCAGCGAGAAGAGAGCCTCACGCTCCTGCTCCAACTCGGCGGTCTCTCCGAGATGGTCGACGACCCGCGGGTTGATCGTGAGCAACAGAGGCAGCACCTCGTTGCGGATCCGGTTGCGCAGGAACCGGGGAGACTCGTTGGAGGAGTCGCGGCGCGCGTCGATCTCGTGCTCGGCGAGATATGCCTCGATCACGTCGCGTCCCACGTGGAGGAACGGGCGGATCAGCCCGTCCTGAATCGCCGGAATGCCGACGAGACGCCAGGGGCCTCGCCCGGTCGCGAGGCGGAGGAGGAGCGTTTCCGCCTGGTCGGCCGCGTGATGCGCGGTCGCAATCCAGGTCCGCGGGTCGTTCTGCCGGATTGCGCGAAGCCGCCCATAGCGTACCTCCCGGGCCGCCGCCTCGATCCCGCGCGTGCGGACCAGGTCGTCGTCGAGCGTTCCGTCGATGACCTCGAGCGGGATTTCGAGCGAGTGGCAGAACGCGCGCGTCCAGGCTTCGTCTCCGTCCGACTCCGCGCCGCGAAGGTGATGGTTGACGTGCGCTGCGAACAACTCGAACTCCCGGTGATGGAGCGACTTCAGGCCGTGCAGAAGCACGGAGGAGTCGGGCCCGCCGGAAATGGCGACGACGATTTTCCGGACAGCGACGGGCATCGAGCGAAAAAACGCCGTCAGCGCCTGTTGGAGCGCGTCGGATGCGGAACGGGGGCGTCGTGCCACGATGCCTGCATTCTAGCGCCGCGCGACGGCTCCACCGGCTTTCGGCGTGACGGTTCGCTCTCCGGCTTGTGACGGAACGCAGTTCGGCCGGGAAGGGGAAGTATGTAGAATGGCCGCTGCTGGAAGGGGTGGTGGTGGCGGAGGGCGGAATCGAACCGCCGACCTAGCGCTTATGAGACGCCCGCTCTAACCATCTGAGCTACTCCGCCCGACGAGACGACCGGATTCTAGGGAGGCCCGACCGGTCCGTCAAGGTTCAGCGAAACAGGGGCTCCACGGCGAATATTCTGACCATGATCGACGATACGAAGTGTGTCAAGTGTAGAGCCTCATCCGAAGTGGTGAAGCTCGAGAAGTGCATTGTCTGCTACAGCCACTACTGCGACGACTGCGCGTTTCGCGCGACGGGCGGCAGGCGGCTTTGTTCCGAGAGTTGCGCACAAATTCTGATGCAGGGAGACGAGGATGAGCTTGAAAACGAATTCGGGCCCGAAGAGTGAGCCCGGGATACCGATCGTAGTGCCGCGGAACCGGCCGCGCAGGCTTCGCAGCAGCGAAGGCGTCCGCGCGATGGTGCGCGAGAACGAGGTGAAGCCGGCCGACCTGATCCTGCCGCTCTTCATCGTCCCCGACAGCCGCCCGCGCGTCGAGATCGGCTCGATGCCCGGCGTCTACCAGGATCGCGTGGCCGACGCGGTCGCCACCTGTAAACGTGCGTGGGAGCTCGGCATCAAGAGCGTCCTGCTCTTCGGCCTTCCCGAGACGAAGGACGAGATCGGCGCGGTCTCCTGGGATCCCACCGGCCCGGTGCAGTCCGCGATCCGGGCGATCGCGAAGGCCGTTCCCGAGATGACGATCATCCCCGACGTCTGCATGTGCGAATACACCAGCCACGGGCACTGCGGCGTGATCGTCGACCACCGCGGGCGCAAGGACGTCGACAACGACCAGACGCTCGAGCTGCTCGTCCGGCAGAGTCTGAGCTTCGCCGAGGCGGGAGCGCATTTCGTCGCGCCGTCCGACATGATGGATGGACGCGTCGGAGCGATCCGCGACGCGCTCGACGACAACGGCTTCACCGACGTCGGCATCATCGCGTACTCCGCGAAGTTCGCCTCCGGCTTCTACGGCCCGTTCCGCGAGGCCGCGGAGTCGGCGCCGCAGTTCGGCGACCGCCGCAGCTACCAGATGGATCCGGCCAACTCGCGCGAAGCGATGCGCGAGATCTCGCTCGACGTCGAAGAAGGCGCCGACATGGTCATGGTCAAGCCGGCGCTGCCGTACCTCGACATCATCCGCGAGGCGCGCGACTCGTTCGACCTCCCGATCGTCGCCTACAACGTGAGCGGCGAGTACTCGATGGTCAAGGCCGCGGCCGAGAAGGGCTGGATCGACGGCACGCGCGTGCGCGACGAGGTCCTCATGGGCATCAAGCGCTCGGGGGCCGACCTGATTATCACGTACTTCGCGCTGGAGTATGCCGAGGACTACAAGAAGCGGAAGATCTGACGCCTAACGCAATCTGATTGCACCCGAAGGGGCACGGAACGCCGTGCCCCTTTCCTGTTTGTGTCGCATACGCGCACAGGCGATGGCGGCGCGCTTGAGCTGAGTTTCGATGTGTGCCCCAACTTAACTCAGCCGCACCAGACGGCAGTGACGGCGGAGGGGTGGTCGAGGAAGTAGCCACCTTCGGCTTCGTCCCACTTGACCACGGCGCCGTCGAGGTTGCGGTTCGCCATCTCGTCGAGCGCGATCGTCACGCCGTCGATCACGAGCATGTGGTCGCCTTCGTACGGCTCGTCGGCCGACGCGAGACGGTATCCGCTGCCGCCGCAGCCGGTGGTGAAGGAGATGCGCAGGATCCGGCCGGAGAGCTCCTCGACGAGGTGCCCGACCGCATCCTGCGCAATGGTGATCCCGGCCGTCATTCGGCGCCGTGCACCACGACGTTTTCGCCGTCCTCGCGGTCGAGCCAGTTCTTCACGAGCTTCGCGAGCTCGAGCTCTCGCTCGAGGTAGGCGACGTGCGCGCGCTTGGTCGCACCGAGGTAGTGGTAGAGGTTCTTCTCGTTCGGTGAGCCGCTCTTCGAGAACTCCGCGAGGCGGCGCTCCATCGTCTTTTCCCGCGCGAGCAGCATCTCGAGCTTTTCGCGGTCGCTCAGGTCGCCTTCGAAGACGTCCTGGAACCGAAGGTCGGCCCCGAGGGTCAGAGGAACGCGCCCGCCGCCACCATGCAGATAGCGGATCTCGAGCAGGTCGCGGCTCTGCCGCTCGTCCTCGGCGAAGCGCTTGAACGTCGCCGCCGCCATGGGGTTGTGCAGGATCTCGGCAAACTTCTGGAACTGCTTGTACGCCTCGACCGTGTACTGGAAGACGAGGGCGAGCTGCTGGTCATTCTCGGTGATCGTTCCGGTGGCCATCTGTAAGACCTCTCTACTCGATTTTTGCGACCTTCACGATCGCGTCCCCGAGGAGCTGCGTCTGGCAGCTGAGCCGGTAAGGCTCCTCGAGCTCTTTGTACGTCTCGTCGGGCGTCGGCGGGGACAGATGCGACCATCCCTCGACGACTTCGATGCGGCACGTGCCGCAGGCTCCGTCGCCTCCGCAGACCTGGCTGACCTTGACCCCCATCTTGTTCGCACAGATGAGGATTCGTGCTCCGGTCTCGAACTCCTGACTGATTCCTGCGTCCTGGAAGGTCAGTTTCGGCATGCGGGGGCGCTACTCGGCGGTCGATTGTATTGCACGATGCGCCATATAGGAACTTCGGACGAGCGGGGCCGACTCGACGTGGTGGAAGCCGAGCTCCCGGGCGCGCCGCCCGAGCTCCGCGAACTCCTCCGGCGTGTAGTAGCGGCGCACCGGATGGTGCTCACCGGTCGGGGCGAGGTACTGGCCCATCGTGAAGATGTCGACGCCGGCAGAGCGAAGGTCGCGCGCGACCTCCACCACCTCATCCTCGGTCTCACCGAGCCCCAGCATGATGCTCGACTTCGTCAGCATCCCGCCGGTACGTTCCTGGTCGGCCCAGCGAAGCAGGTCGAGTGAGCGTTCGTACTTCGCGACGGGGCGCACCTGCGCGTAGAGGCGCGGAACGGTTTCGATGTTGTGCCCAAGAACTTCGGGGCGCGAGGCGATCACCACGCGGAGCGCGTCGCGATTGCCTTCGAGGTCAGAGATCAACACCTCGACCGCGGCCCCGGTGCGTGTGCGAACAGCCTCGACGGTCCGCGCGAAATGCAGCGCGCCTCCGTCGGGGAGGTCGTCGCGGTTCACCATCGTAATGACGGCGTGGCGGACGCCCATGCGCTCGACGGCGGCGGCGACCCGCTCGGGCTCGTCGCTCTCAACCTCGCGAGGAGTGCCGCGCCCGACCGCGCAGAACGTGCAACGGCGCGTACAGATGTCGCCGAGGATCATGAAGGTCGCCGTGCCGGCGCCCCAGCACTCGAAGATGTTCGGGCAGCGTGCCTCCTGGCAGACGGTGTTGAGCGCCAGGTCGTTGATCATGCCGGAGACGGGGAGACGCTCCAGGTCGCCCGGGACGCGGATCTTCAGCCACGACGGGCGGTCGCCGGCGCGCCGGTTCACGGGCGTCGGAGAGGCGGGGGAGTCACCGTGGAGTGTCACGTCTTTCATCGCTTCCCGAGAACCGCGCTGCGCAACAGCTCGAGCGCGTCCCGATCGTCCGACCAGCGGATCGCGTCGAGTGCGGCCTCGATCGTAAACCACGCATGCGTCTCGTGTTCTTCCGGATCTACAACCACGGGCGATCCGGGAACGACCCGCGCCGCGTAGGTGTGCTCGTGCGCGAACATCGACTCCGACTGTTCGGGAAGGTACGCCATGTCCACGAGAAACGACTGGGTCAGCCCGAGCGGCTCCACCGTCGCGTCGAGCCCCGTCTCTTCGCGCAGCTCCCGGGTCGCTGCTGCCGCCGGGCTCTCTCCGGGCTCGATCCGTCCGGTCACCGGCTGCCAGTTGCCTCCGGCCGAGGGCTGTCTCCGAAGCAGAAGCACCCGCTCGCCGTCGTGAATGACGACCTTCGCGACCTGCAGGAAGTCGGAGCGCTCGACCATCTCGCGATCGAACACCGCGGCGAAATTACGGACGATGCTCGACCGGACCTCGTCGATTTCCGGCGCCTGTCCGAGAAGCCGCTCGAGCGAGGTCACGCCCACACCCTGAAGTCCGCACGGGGTAATGAGTTTGTAGTACGACATGTCGGTGCTCACGTTGAAGGCGAACCCGTGCGAGGTGACCCAGCGCGCGACGCGGACTCCGATCGCGGCGAGCTTGTCGGCGCCGACCCAGATACCGCGATTGATTTCCCATCGCCGCGCCGAAACGCCGAAGTCTTCGGCGGTGCGTATCAGGACCTCTTCGACCGCCTCGACGTACTTGCGAATGTCGCGCCGGCCCTCACCGAGATGGACGATCGGATAGCCGACGATCTGACCGGGGCCGTGGTAGGTGACATCGCCTCCGCGCGTCGTCTCGTAGAAGCGAACGCCGCGAGCCGCGAGCAACTCGCTCGAAGCCAGGAGGTTCGTCTCTTTGCCGGCGCGGCCCATCGTGATGACGGGCGGATGCTCCAGCAGGAGCAGCTGGTCGGGAATCTCGTCGCGCTGGCGCCGTTCGACGAGCGCTTCCTGCATCCGCATCCCGTTCTCGTAGGTGACGCGATGGAGACGACGAACCTCACACTGCCTCAACGGGCCTCCTTCCGGCGAGGTAGAGCCCCGTCGCGACGTCGTAGAGGAAATGGATGATGACCGGCAGCAGCAGCGAGCCGGTCTGCAGCGCGAGAAACTGGAATCCGAGACCGAAGACCGCGATCACCAGGGCGCTCGTCCACCCCTGCGCGAGGTGCGCCGCCGCGAAGATCACCGAGCCGACGGTCGCCGCGAGCCACCAGTCGCCCGTCACGCCTGCGAGAATTGCGAACAGCACGCCTCGGTAGGTCATCTCCTCGCCGAAGGCCGCGGCCGCCGACACGAAGATCCAGAAGATCCTCTCGCCATACGTCGCGGGAACGATCATGTACATCCGATCGAGGGTCTCCTCGCTTCCAAAACGCGTCGCAACGAGCATCGCGCCGATCGCGGCGAGCAGCATCCCGCCAGCGAGCGCCATGTGCACGGGTTTGGGATCGGGCGCGACGAGCAGCGTGATGCCGTTCATGCTCGCAACGAAGAACGAGAGGGCGAGCAGGATCAGCTGCGTGGCGACTCCCTCGATATACAGCGGCACTCGCGGGAGTCGGAGGCCGGCGTCGAGCTTGCGCTTTCCTGCGAGCGCGAGCGCCGGCACCCCGAGGCCGATCAATGCGAGGAAGACGGCCGCGGAGGCAGTCACGGTCAGAGCGAGAACTGTCCGCCTTCGATGGTCTTCGTGACTTCCGCCATGAACTGGTCGGCAATCGCGCCGTCGATCAGGCGGTGATCGAAGGTCAGCGACAGGTGGCACATGGAGCGGATGGCGATCGCGTCGCCGTCATCGGTCTCGACCACGACCGGGCGCTTCTTCACTCCACCGACGCCCAGGATCGCGACCTGCGGCTGGTTGATGATCGGCAGGCCGTAGAGGCCGCCATAGACGCCCGGATTCGTGATCGTGAAGGTGCCGCCCTGGACTTCGGCGGGGTTGAGTTTCTTCGTGCGGGCTCGCTCGCCGAGATCGTTGATCGCGCGCGCCAGACCGAGGATGTTCTTCTCGTCGGCGTTGCGAAGCACGGGGACGATGAGGCCCCAATCGAGCGCGACCGCGATGCCGATGTTGATCTCGTTGTGGTAGACGACGTTATCGCCGTCGATCGACGCGTTCAGCACCGGGAATTGACGCAGCCCGCGCATCACCGCGTGGACGACGAAGGGGAGGAACGTCAGCTTCGCGCCGCGCTCGGCGTACGACTCCTTGTTGCGGCGGCGGAGCTTGTCGATCTCGGTGAAGTCGACCTCGAAGACGGTCGAGACGTGGGCGGAGGTTCGCTTCGACGCCGTCATGTGCTCGGCGATCTTCTTGCGCATGACCGACATCGGCTCGACGCGGAAGCGCTCGCCCGGCGCGAAGGTGATCGCAGGGGGAGGCGGGGCGGCGGCTCTCGGAGCGGCCGGAGCGGAAGCGGCGGACGAAGCGGCCGGATGCGGCTGATCGAGGTACGTAAGGATGTCGGTCTTTGTCACGCGTCCCGACAGCCCGGTGCCGGCGATCGCGGAGATGTCGACGTCGTTCTCGGCAGCGATCTTTCGAACGAGAGGTGACGACTTGGTGCGGCGGCGCTCCTCGACGGTTTCTTCCGCGCGTGCAGCCGGAGCCGCGGGTGCCGGGGCGGGTGCCGGGACGGGGGCGGCAACTGGTGCAGCAACGGGAGCGGCGGCAGCAACCGGCGCGGGTGCGGGAGGTGCGGCCGGCTCCGCCTTCGAAGGCGCGGGGGCGGCGGCTTCACCTTCGGCGGAGATGCGCGCGACGACCGCGTTCACGGCGACCGTCTCGCCTTCCTTCGCCAGGATCTCCGAGAGCACACCGGACGCAGGCGACGGGATCTCCGCGTCGACCTTGTCGGTCGAGATCTCGAGCAACGGCTCGTCGCGATTCACTCGGTCTCCGACCTTCTTCATCCAACGGGAGACGGTGCCTTCGGCGATCGACTCGCCCATCTGCGGCATCACGACATCAACGGCCATGGTGGTCCCTCACTAAGGTGAACGTTCGTTTCCCGCACAAGGCGCGGGAGGGTCATACGATATCGCAGAACAGCAGGCCAGAGGTCATACGGCAGGTCGAAGGCCATAGGTCAAAGGTCAAAGCAGGCCGGCCAAAGGCCAGAGGCCATAGCAGGCCACGACGTTCAGTACCTGAGCAATTCCTTCGCCGCGGCGATCAGCTTCGCTTTGCTGGGGCGATGGAAGTCTTCCAGCTGCGGAGCGTAGGGCACCGGGGTGTCGAGTGACGCGACGCGCTTGATCGGGGCGTCGAGCCA
>JAMPYE010000132.1 GCA_023700825.1 Thermoanaerobaculia bacterium
CGACCTGCGCCGCGCGATCGAGAATTTCGAAGGGGAGCCCCAGCGCCTCGGCCTGCCGAGCGCGCCGAAGCAGGCGGTCGCCTTCATCGACGGCAACGACCGCCCACAGCCGCGCCTCGATCGCGGCCTAGGCAACGGCATGACCGTCAGCGTCGGCCGCATCCGCCCCTGCCCCGTGCTCGACGTCCGCATGGTCGGCCTCGTGCACAACACGATCCGCGGCGCCGCCGGCGCGGCGCTGCTCAACGCCGAGCTGCTCAAGGCGAAGGGGCTGGTGTAGCCGCTCACATCAAAGGGTCACACCTAAAGTATAAATATCTCCGCGCCCCTGGCCGCCAGACATGTGGGCGGGGGCACAGCTAGACTCGAGGTCTTGATTGTGGCTCCACGACGACACAGTTCGCGAGGGCACCTCTTTATACTTTAGGTGTGACCCCGTTACCCCGCGTGGTCGTCCGCGACAGAAGCGCTTGACCGAGGGGCTAAAGGTAGCGCGTTGTTAGGCGACACGACCCATCTCCGAGTCAGCGCGCGCGCCGGTAGTGCATTGCGACCGTGCCGCTGCGGAGCGGCTTCGCCGAGATCAACTCGAGCCGTCGCGTGCTGGGCAGCCCGCTCTCGTAAAGGGTCGGGCCGTGGCCGGCGATTCTGGGGTGGACGAGCAACTTGTACTCGTCGATCAGATCCAGCCGATCCAGCTCGGTCGCGAGCTTGCCGCTCCCGAGGAGTACGCCGTCCGCGGTCGCGTCCTTGAGCTTCTGTACGCTCGTGCGCAGGTCGTCGGCGATGTGGTGGCTGTTGTTCCACGGGAAGTCTTTTCGCGTCGAGGACACCACGTACTTCGGCTTGGCCTCCAGCTTGACCGCCCACTCGCGCATCGCCGGCGGTGCCTCCGCGTCGCCGCGGGCGACGGCTGGCCAGTAGCTCTCCATCATCTCGTAGGTGACGCGGCCCCACAGTATCGCCCCGCTCTCGTCCATGAGGCGGGTGAAGAAGGCGCGTGTCTCGTCGTCGGCGATTCCTTCCTGGTGGTCGACGCACCCGTCCAGGGTGACGTTGATGCTGAAGGTCAGGAGTCCCATCGTGTCCTCCGTTCGAGATACGCGATGAGCCGCTCGCCGTCTGGCCCCAAGGGAACGCGCCCCATTCGCGAGGCAATCACGCCGTGTCGCCTAACGCCAGCACATCAGCGGCCGCAGCGCGCACACGCTATTTTATCAGCCTTCGAAACTTTGAGTTGTGCGTTGCGGTCCGCTACATGCGCTTAGTTAGGGCCCGCCAAGAATCGCTCGAGTTGTGGCTCCCATTCCTTGAGGTGCACGATTTCCAACGCGGCCTGATGCAATTCCATAAGCGCTTCAGCTGCGGGTGTACCGCAACTGGTATCGAGATTGATCGCTCGCTCTTGCTTACCGATTTCTGCATAGATTTCGATCCGTCCCGAGTCTGAAAGCTCCGAACAACCCGAGATCGCTGGATCGATTTCAAAGAATTTCATTTGATCAAGACGATCGACCAGCGCGATGAAATCTACCCAGGCGATTCGACCCTCTCGCACACTGGGGTTGGCGCGATGCCAGTTGTTGTGAAGTGTGACGCTACCATTTCCAGAAAAGTCAAGCGTGTATGGAACGGTGAAACTGAGGCCGCCACCGAGGTTTCGGACGCTGATCTCGGACACCTGCGAGGCTTGTTCGCGCAGTGGTTGACCTACGGTTGCGCAACCGCTGGCAAGCACTACGAGAAGGGCACTCGCGATTTCACGCATTTCTCAGTTTCCTAACGCCAGCGCTAAGCGGTTTCAACGCGCCCGCGCTGCCGGAACAGGTTACCAAAACTTTGAGCGGCGCGTTGAAATCCGCTTGAGCGCGTTGTTAGGCCGCCTCTATCCGCACGGCGGCAGGATCTCATCCAGATCAATCTCGGCGAACGACAAACCGCGAGCAGCTAGGAGTTCCAGGACCTCTGAGCCGTCGATCTTGCTTCTCGTTGTTAAGAGCCGACCAGCGAGGGCCTCTATCGCCTGCCATCTCTGAGGATGCGTTAGTTTCGACAGAACGTTCGCCCTGAGATTGCTCTCCTCCGATGCGCAGACCACACACGTTTCGTCGAGCTGCTCGTAGAGACATTTCTCACCTCGCCGCAGCTTGCGGCGATGACGAGCGGCCAGAAGGGATCGGGCGCGGAGGCGATCTGCGCGCAGCTCGTCCATGGAAACAACGGAGCGGCGGCCCCTCCACTCTCGCTCGGCCAATTCGCCGGCCACCGCAATCGCGGCCTCTTGCCGGTACTGCTTGTCGATGGCACTGATCCGCTCATCGTTCCTGACAGGTCGTTGAACGAAGTACTCGGAACAGCTGATGCACGCAAGATTCGGCGCGACCGGCTCGCTGCAAACGAGGCATTCACCTTGGAGCGGCATGGCTACTCCCTCCCCCTCGGCTTTCACCTGTACAAATGCAAGTTGAACCCCGAGCACGTAGCCGATGACAGCGTGGCCCGCCTCGTGAATTGACGTCGATTCCATTTCGCTTGCCGATTGCATGGATTGAAGTTGCTCCGGCCGCCTCGCCACTGACGAGGCGGCCGGAGCCCGTATGCAACACGTACCGAGCGTTCAGGCTGGGGAGCGCTGAACCCTCCCGGCCCTCTGGGGGATGGAGACTATGTCGGCGGCGCGGCATAGGTCGCCGCGACGCGCTTCGACTTCGAGAGGTAACTGTACCAGATGGCGGTGAAGATCGCCGCCCTTAGCCAGCTACTACAGCCGCGCGCCACCGCCGCTCCGCTTTCGGCCGAGCTGTAATCGCCCGCGTTCGGATCCAGTAGAATCGTGAAGGCTCCGAGTATCAAGTTCAAAACTAAAACTCGCTTCGCGAAGCGAACTGCGCCGGGCCTACGTTGCCAGAGCCTGAGACCTGCAACCAAATTCAGTGCGACTTCCGCCCCGACTACGATCGCAAATAGCAGAATCACGCCGAGGTTTCCGGGACTGCTCGCCACCACGGCAATCGAGCCTAGCCCCAGCAGGGGGCTGACTATCGTCAGCAAGATGCACAGGAACAGCAGCCATCCCCGCACCCCGATCAAGGCACTCAACCCTGGATGCATGAGTGGCTGACTGGATTCTTCGGGAATCTCACTCCTGCCGCCAGGAACTGTCGAAGGCAGCGCAACGGGGATCTGCGGATCGCTCGAGTGGGTGACAGGAACGGAGTTCGAACGAAACCCCCGCCATACCCACCCGATCATCCAGCCCAAGCCGAGCAGGGCGAGCGGTGGAGTTGCGACGAGCCCCAAGATCCGCCAGAAGGTGCTCCACTGTCTTGCTTGAACTTCTGCGACCGCCCGTTCACGAAGCCGCTGGAACGGCAGGCCAGGGAAGCTGAGCTTCACCCTTCTGATCGCTTCCTCTGGATCCGAAGCAAGATACTCAGACCGAACCCACTCGATCCAATGTTCCAAGGCTTCCGCCTCGGAGATTGACTCCCAGCGGAAACCGGACCAGCGCACGTAGCCAAGGTCTCGGCCCAGCGCAAGGTCGCCGGGCTGGGGATGACTTGGGTCACCGATGGGGCCAGGAGGTTCACCGGATGTTGCGGCAGCGTCGAGATAGGTCTCGGCGATCTCTCGGTGGAAGGCAGCGTCGGTAAAAAGCGCCCCTGTCGTATTCCACGCCACGAGCATGCCGACCACGATCCACACCGACGAAGTCGCGATCCAAAGTCGCCACCAACCGCCGAGCCGTATCGTCGACAAAGTCACTGAGTCGTCTCCCATCTATTATGCAAGATCGGCTTCGGTACCGCGCTCGGGGCCAGTCGCCATTGGCGGCCTAACTTCTCACTGAGCGGAACTCCGCTCATCTAATGTTGGATGAAAGCATCTAGCATTGGATATCTTCATCTAGTATTAGAGAGTGTAGTCCACTCCAGTTCCCGCTCGCCGATTCGGGCTTCGCTTCGGGTCCCGGGCACGACACCTGCCTCCTGCCGTGGGCGGCTGGTCGTCCGGTCACGCCGCGCCACGTGCCTTGCGAAGCGGGTCGAGCCCACCCTCCCGCTCGTTCACCTCAGCCCCGGTGCCGGGGCGAGCTCGAGGATCATTCGCTCGATCTCGCTGCAGAGCGACGACACCGCCTCGGGCGGGCAGAAGGTCGATGGCACCTTCAGCAGCCGCCCGTCTCCCACGAACTCGATCGACAACGCCCCGATGATCTCCTCGATCTCGCGGAACGCCATCCGCCCGCCGCGGTAGGATATGCCCTCCTGCGTCACGTGGATCGCGCCGGGCAGGAATACGTCGCGCAGCAGTCTGGCGACGTAGCCAGCAACGCCGAGCAGGACCAGAAGGCCGAGGCCCCCGAAGATGAGATCCACCAGGTCGCGATCGGGCGAGCGGAGATTCGCGAGGAGCCCGCTCTGCGCGAACACGTAGCCGACGAAGCCTAACGGAATGACCATGACCACCGCGGGGGCGAGCGAGATCCAGTCGCGGTGCGACGAGACGATCGCGTAGCCGGGCGACAGCGGCTCGATCCGCAGATGCCATTCGGGACGCAGCTCGACCACGGGGCGGCGCTCCGCGCGGAACATCAATCTCTCGTGCAGCGGGATGTCGAGCTCGCCGGGCTGTCGGACTTCGCCTCCCCACGAGCACGAGGGCAGCTTCCAGCGCCTGGCGAGGGTCTCGAGAATCACGCGCGCCTTGCCGCGGTCCTTCACGACGCGAAAGTCGAGATCGGCGCGCCCCTCCGGGTGAACCGCGTACTCGATGATCGTCCGCGTCCCGTTCTTCGTCTTCACCGTGCGCGATCTCTGCGAGACCACGAGCGTGCCGAGCGAGTCGAGCGGCCGCTCGTCGCGCCGCTGATGGTCCCGCACATGGACGAAGGTCCGCGCGTCGAGATCGACGTCGACGTAGTCGCTGGGCTTGAACACGAAGCGAAGCCCGAGGGCGACGACACCGAGCAACACAACGATGAAGATGATCGAGCCGATGCTCACGATGTGTGCGGCGAGCATTCCGCCGGCAGCTCCCACCGCGAGGAGACTTCCCCCGAGCGCGAGCACCCAGCCGCAGCCCCGCCGCGACCGCGCGTCGTCGGTCAGCACCCGCTCGGTTTTCATGATTCGTGAATTCTATAGGACGTTCCGCGAAGGGCAACCAGGGCCGGGCGAGCGGGTCGCGCTATCTCGTCGAGGTTGTCATCCCGACGACCGATCCCGCGAAGCGGGAGAGGGAAGAGGGATCTCGCAGGCTGGTACAGAGTGAGTCGACAGCCTCTGAGTTCCGGCCCTTTGCGAGCGAGTACAAGCCTGAGAGGTCCTTCTCCCGCTTCGCGGGATCAGGACGACATGTCGTGCGGGCGACGCAGAGTGGCCCGGGCTCGGCAGGTCGGAGACGGCCGGGATCGCACCGCGCTCGTCGGGATGACAACTCGCAGGCGAGCGTCACTGCACGAACCCGGCCCACCCAACCCATTTGCTAGAATGCGGCCGACCTCCACGTTCGTCCGCGCACGATGCCGATTGTCCGCCGCGCGTCGTTGTGAGGATCGTCGAATGGAGGCAAATGCACTTCGATCTCGGGCTCTTCGGCGGTCTGCTTTTCGTCCTGGTTCTCCTCGGCGCCATCGATTTCCTCCTGGCGCGATGCCTGGGCCTGAAACTCGAGCGTGCGGTCCTCGCCGTCGGCGTCATCGTTCCCCTGCTGTTGCTGGGCGCTTGGCTCGACTCCCGCGTCGTGATGGCGCCCACGAATCTCCTGGAAGGGATCGTCCCGGGAGCTCCCCCGCTCGAGGCGTCGACCACGCACAACATTCTCAATGACGCGGTCTACCAGTTCCTGCCGTGGGAACTGGAGATTCGCCGTGCGTTGAAGACGCTCCGGCTCCCGTTGTGGTCCGACGCGCTCGAGGGCGGCTCGTCACCGTGGGTGAACCCGCAGGCGGGCGCGCTGTCGCCACTCGCGTGGATGGCCCGACCGTTCGAAATCCAGCACTTCCTGCTGGTCATGCTTGCGCTCAAGCTCCAGCACGCGCTGCTCGGAACGTGGCTCCTTTGTCGAAGAGTTGGCGTCAATCGGCGCGTGTCGCTCCTCGCCGCGGTCGGCTTCGCCCTGTGCGGCGCGATGAGTGCATGGGCGATGTTTGCTCACACGACGACGATGTCATGGGTTCCCTGGCTCACCGTCGGCGTCATTTCGATGCTCCGGTCGCGTGGCCTGCAACGCGTCGTCCCGGTCGCAGTGCTGACTGCCGCGCTCCTGCTGTCGGGACACCCCGAGGTGGCGGCAGGGGGAGGCCTGCTCGCGGGCCTCTCCGGGCTCGCCCTTCGCAATCGGCGGAAACCGACCCTCAAGGTTCTCGGTAAGGCTGCACTCGCCGCCATTCTCGGTTTCGGACTCGCTGCTCCACTGCTCGTGCCCTTTGCGAAGCACCTCCCGAAATCGCAGCGAGCGCAGGAGGCGGTCTCGGAGGCGCTCCAGTCCGGCGGGTGGAGCCTGGCCCGCCCTGACACCTGGTTCGACCAGGAAGGCCGGACGCTTCTTCGCACACCGACCAATCCCCATGCGTTCGGTCGCCCGTACGAGAAGCAGGTCGGAGACGACGGGCGCACGATCGTGTGGCCCGAGATTCTGGCCGGCTACCCTGGAATCGCCGCACTCCTCGGGGCTGCCGTGGTCATGCTAGGCACGGGACGACGACGCGCGACGCCATTCTTCGGCTTCTTCGTCGTGGCCCTCTTGCTCGCGGCGAATGCCAAGCCCCTCGTCGCGCTCCTGGACCTAATCCCCCCGCTTCGCGCGATGGCGTATGCGCGGCTATTCCTCCCGGCGGGGCTCGCAGTGTGGGTGGCTGCGGCGATCGGCCTCGATTGCTTCCTTCGGCGACCGACCGGGCGATGGCTGCAGTTCGGTGCGGCGTCGGCGGTCGCATTCGTCGTCCTGTCCATTCGTCTCGACGCCATGGTCCTGTCGCTGGTGCTGCTCGGGATGCTGGCTCTTCTCGTATCGATCAGATCGCCGCGGTTCGGCGTCGCGATGCTGGCGGCGATGACGCTGCTCGACCTCGTGCCGTGGGTGAAAGCTCAATACCCCACCGGTGATCCGGCCCTGTTCTATCCACGAACCGGGCTCATCGCGCAGTTGGAGGCGGAAGTGCAGTCGCCCGCAATGTGGCGAGCGGTCGGAGAGGACTACGGCGTCTTTCCGTCGATCCTGCCTGTCTTCGGCATCGCCGAGGTTCGCCCACACAATCCGCTGGCCCCGATGGATCAGGTGAGCGCGCTGACGCATGCGTTCCGCTTCGGGCCGACGCGCGACGTCTACTTCTCCTCGTTCGTCAACGCGGACCATCGGCTCATCGATTTTCTGAATGTCCGCGCGATCGTCTGGAACTCGGACCATCCCGTTCCGGCCCGATTCGTGCGATTCGACGACGGGCAGACGCCAGGCTACCGCCTGTTTCGAAATCCCGACGCCCTGCCTCGCTGCTTCTTTCCGACACAGTGGACTCGCGTCGGAGGGGACGCGCTCGGCACCTGGATCGAAGGGCTCGACGACGCGCGCCACGTGGCCGTCTCCAGCGGGAGCGTGGAACTCCCCGTCGCGGCCGGCGGCGACACGTTCGAGGTCCGCGACTCGAAGCCGGGACGCATCGCGCTCACTTCCGATACCCGGAGCGGAGCGCTCGTGGCGACCTCGCTGCCATCGCCCGAGGGATGGAGAGCCTCGGTGGCGGGCGGCGAGCAACTCTCGCCGGTCGTCGTGAACGGAGCCTTCTTCGGCTTCGTGGTCCCGGCGGGCAGGCACGACGTCACACTTCGATTCGTTCCCCCGGGGTTCCTGGAGGGCCTGTGGATCGGAGCGTTCGCGGCACTCGTCTGTGCGGCGCTGTTGATTCGCGACCGGATCGCGTGGAGGCGTGCAGCGGTTAGGCGTACGAGGTGAGTCTCATTTGGCCGCGCGCCGGCGAGCGAACGGGCGACGCACCGCGTCGCCCCTACGAAGGGCGGGTGCCCGGCGTCGCTCCTCCGAGCATCAGCCTTCGGTGACCCGGAACGGGCTGCTCTCGATGACCTCGCGAAACACGGCCATCACCGTTGGGTCATGCTTCGCGCCGGTCTCCTCGGCGAAGACTCGCATGATCTCGGCGTGCGCCTTGGCGGGGTGGTAAGCGCGTGTGGTCGACATCGCGTCGTAGCTGTCGGCGATGCCGATGATGCGGGAGCAGAGCGGAATCGCGTCGCCAGCGAGCCCGTCGGGATAGCCCGCGCCATCCCAGCGCTCATGGTGATGGCGAATGATCCGGGCCGCGAGCTCGGCCCCCTCGAGCTCGGTCGCGATCACGATGTTCGCGCCAACCTCGGCGTGCTTCTGCATTTCCTCGGTTTCGCCGTCGTTGAGCCGCCCGGGCTTGAGGAGGATGTGGTCGGGAATCCCGATCTTGCCGATGTCGTGAAACGTCGCGCTGATCTTCAGGATGGCGAGCTCCTGCGCGGACAGTCCCATGCGCATGCCGATCTCCTCGGAAAGCGAGACCACGCGATCCGAGTGAACTCTCGTGTAGAGGTCGCGATACCCCAGCGCCACGGAGAGAGCCTTCGTGTAGCGGTGCAACGCGCGATAGGTCGGGTCTTCCAGTTCCACGATCTGCTTTCTGGCGACAGTGCTTCGAGCTCCGGCGCCCTGGCAACAGCCTCATCGGCCAAACCTCTCCGAGCGAGAAATCAGACTAACCCGACGTCGCCGGGACGGCAACCGCCAACTCCCGTCGCGGGGCACGTCACCTCGAGGCGGGCTCGCCCATGCGATTCGAGGGAAACCGCGAGGTGCCGTTATCCTTGGCCCACCCGATACCACGAACCGATTCGAAAATGGAGGCCGCATGACCGAGAACGACTTCCGGAAGCTCGCCCTCTCGTTCCCCGAGGCGGAGGAGAAGTCGCACATGGGACACCCCCTAATCTGGCCACAAAACCGAGGCAACCTCAAACATCTCGCGTATCAAGTCATGCGGCCATGCGAGGGGCTTGCGGACTATTTGATTTCGACAAGTCGAATACGAACGCCGTCCTTGCGCCGCTCAATGGCGAAGTCTTCAGAATCCCCAGTTCGAACAACCACCACACGCACTTCGTGGAAGTGCGTCTTGTAGTACGGGATCAAGTCTCGAAACGTCTTTGCCTTCAACTCGCTCTGCCTATAGAGTTCTGACGCCGATTCAGGCCAGTCGGCGCTTTCCCCGTAGTGCGCTTCCAAGTTGCGTTTTGCAACCTCAAGCGAGCGAGAATAGTAGGTGGCTGTGTCCTCTGGCGAAGCCCATGGCGCCGAGACATCGGCAAGCTCCTCGTACACAGCAGGCTCGGTGCTATTTTTCGCGGCCTCTTCGAGCATGGTGCGTGCCGCCAGATAAGCCTCTGGGGTACCATCTTGAAGTCTCTTCCTCGCGTTTAGGCGCAGGAACTCTTGTCTAACCCTCGGGCCTTCGTTGCCACCGTACACATTCAAAATGCGAGGTTCTGTCTTTACATCATCATGCCAAGACGCCCTTACGACGTAGCGACCGGGCGCGAGAGCGGGGATTGAGTAAAGCAAACTTCTAGCGCCGGCAAGCTTCGGTGGAAAGGCGCCGGATAACCCCGAACCCGAAACGAAACTTGGAGTAGCCGACACCGGCTTTCCATCTGCCGAATCGATCGTCCACCGGACTGCTCGTGCCAAGGTCTCGTCGTCCTCGTTCGGCGCGTTCGAGACGATCGCAGTAAGATGAACTGGCTCTCCTGCGAATATTGCGGATTCGATATACCCATCGGGATTGGGCGCTGGTTGCAACGGAGCCCGCCCATGGATGAGA
>JAMPYE010000133.1 GCA_023700825.1 Thermoanaerobaculia bacterium
CGCGGCCCACGTTTCGGGACGCCTAACCGGAACGGGAAGCTTTTGTCCGATCGGGCTGTTACCCTCAACGACGATGAGCACCATCTTCCAGCTCCCTCGCTTCACCTTCCGCACCCGCGTCACGCCCGGGCGTGCGGGCCGCGTCGCGCTTTCGCGTTGAGGCCCGCCTAGCCCCTCCCCAACCTTCAACCCACCCAACCCGGCGCCTGGCGTCGGGCGAATGCACAACCGCATGCAGGGCATGCCCGGGCAGGCGGAGCCTGCCCACGCGCCGGGCACGAAAAACCGCGGCGACAAGGAGACATCTCATGTTCGAAGGAACGATTCTCGTCACGACACAGGACAAGCTTCGGCTTACAAGACTATTGAACGAGGTCGACACCACTGGAGAAGATCGGGAGCACCTCGACGATCTGCGTCACGAGCTCGAGCGCGCGGGAGCGGTCGCCGCGAGAGACATCGGGCCCGACGTCGTCACGATGAAGTCGCGCGTGCGGCTTCTCGACCTCGACGACATCTGCGAGCTCGAATACACGATCGTCTACCCCCACGAGGCCAATTTCGCAGAGGGGCGCATCTCGGTTCTCGCGCCGATCGGAACGGCGCTGCTCGGCTACCAGGAGGGAGACGTCGTCGAGTGGCAGGTTCCCGGCGGCAGGCGACGGTTGAAGATCGACGCGATTCTCTACCAGCCCGAGGCATCGGGCGACTTCCATCTCTGAGACCGCGCCATGGGGTCACACCTCGAAATTGGAGTTACCGAATCGCCGACAGGCGAAAGCAGTAGTGTTCCTGTTGGGTGTGACCCCGCGACCGGGCCGAGGCTGAGATGCAGGCACCACTGGCGGCCGACAGCCACCGGCGGAGCCGGCACTCGACGTCTTCCCTCCGACGCGGCCTCCGTCTACCCTCTCCCCAGCCGCGCGATTCTCTCCTCGGCGGCCTTCTTCACCTCCGGTGCCGGCTCGAGTTTCAAGGCGCGGCGCGCCTGCTTCAGGGCGTCGTCGTTCCTGCCGGCCCGCTCGAGCGCCTCGGAGTAGCTCTCCCACGCATTTGCCGACTTCGGATGGCGCTCGGTGGCGATCCGGAAGACCGAGAGCGATGCCTCGGTGTGCCCGCGGTTGAGCAGCCTGTAGCCGATCGCAAGGAGCGTGCCCTCGCGCTGGAGCCGCTTCGCCCGCGATGCCGAAAGGGCTTCCATACCCGCGACGGTCTCGCCTGACTCGAGCGTTGCGATGATGGCGTTCTGTTCTTCGGTCTCGGCGAGCAGAGCGACGATGCGCGGATTGGCGAGGATCGAGGTGAACGCGGCGTCGGCGCGAACGTCCGCGGGCGTCACGAAGGGCGTGCTGAAGCAGATGTCGAGCCAGTGAATCGCGCGATCGAGATCGGCCTTCTGCGCCGCGGCGCGCGCGGCGGGAAGCGCGGTGTCGCGCGGTCCCTTGCGCCCACCCGACCAGGCCGCCTCCAGCTCCCGCAGGGCGTCGTCGTAGCGCCCCGCGCCGTAGAGTGCGTATCCGTACTTGAGATGCGCATCGGCGTCGTTCGCGTTCGCGGCAACCCGCGCTCCATATCCGTCGATCGCCTTCTGCCACTGCCCGCTGTTCAGCGCGCCGACGAGCTCCGCCTCCACGCTCGCCTCGACGTAGGCGCGAGCGAGCCCGGGCTCCGTCACGCGTGTCATGAAGCTCAGAGTCCGCGCGATGATCTCGCGCGAGAGGTCGTTGTCGTTGAAGATGTCGAAGCCGTGCAGGCCGCCGCCGTAGTTCTCGATCGTCCACGGGGCGTTCGCCGTCAGCACGCGGCCGAGGAGCGTGTCGATCCGATCATTGAGCGCCTTCTGGTCGAGCCCCGCGCGAACGAAGAAGACGGGGAAGTCGGCGCGAATCGTCGTGACGGGTGCATCTCCGTAGTAGATCACCGCGCCTCGGAGGTATCCGCGCTTCGCGTCCATTGCAAGCGGAAGCCCGAGCTGCACGTTGGCCGAGCCGGCCCAGAGCACGACCCGCGTCGGATCGATGCGGAGCTCGGCCGCCTTACTGCGCAGCGTCTCCATCAGCGCGTCGAAGTTCGCGATCGCGTCGTTCCCGAGCGCATCGTAGTGAACTGCAGCCATCCCCGCCGCCGCCGTTGCCTTGCCCCAGCCGACGTAGCCGGGCCAGTCCTTCATCCCCCGAATGCCGATGTTGCACGTGATCGCGACCGCCACGACGGCGTCACCCGCGGGACGGTAGAGATCGAACGTGAGCGTCTGGCCGCCGAGCTCGCGGTACGCGATTTCCTTCGTCACGACGATGCGCGAAGAGTCGACCGGCGGCCCGACGAACTGCTGCGCGGTCGCCGTAGTGGCGATCAGGAGCGAGAGCGAAACGAGAGCGATGCGGAACATGATCGGTTCTCCCCGTTATGGTTGTCGTGGCGTCGTCGAATGCGTTGTTGCTGCAATCTAGCGCTTGCAGATGCCACGTGGGGACGGCGGCACCGAGATGTCACCGTGGGTTTCGCGATCCGTAATGAATGCGGTCGCGTCCGTCGTCACACGCCGACGCCGAGGCGGTAGAGCAGCCAGTAGCAGCCGATGCCGGCGGCGACGAGCGCGATGACGACCAGCGCGAGGGCGGGCGCCACCCTTCGATCGAGCTCGGGGATGTCGTCGCGACGCGTCCCGCGGAGGAAGATCGCGTACGCGACGCACGCGAGCACGATGCCGGTGACGACATCGAGAATGTAGTGCTGCCTCGTGAAGAGGGTGGAGATTCCGACGACGAAGGCGCAGGCCGATGCGACGACGCCGAGGCCACGATGCACCCGCCCGCTGGCGAGCGCCGAGACGAGCGAGTGCGCGACGTGGAGGGAAGGGAGACAGTTGTACGGCGGATCGGAGGAGTAGAGGAACCGGAGCGCCCAAACCAGAAAGCCTTCGCCGGGCACGATGTCGCCGGCGCGCGGCGCGGCCGTCGGATAGACGTAAAAGCAGACGTACGCCGTGAGCCAGATCGTCAGGTAGGCGTAGACGGTCCGACGGATCAACGCCTCCTGGCGCACGACGAAGACCGGCAGCAGGATCAGGAACAGGTAGAGCGATCCGTACACGAGGACCCATGCGGGCTGCTGCGGGATGCGGTGGTCGAGTGCCAGCGCGGGAACGTGCACCGTCCGCCCGGATACGAGCTGCGGGATGAAGAGATAGACCGGAACGAGCGCGACGAAGACGACCATGGAGACGGTCACGCGGTACGGTCGTTTCAGCGATTCCGCGACCATGTTCCAGAGGAAGGGAGTTCTCTTCGGGAGACCGACTGCGAGATCGTCCATCACCGACGTCATTCCAATTTACTTCGAGGTGTCGCCGTCATCGGGCGGTCATGCCGAGCGCCACCACGCGTTGAAGCCGCCGTCCTGTCGGCTCGCGCGCCGATTGAGCCACAGATAGAACGGAATGCTGAAGCCGAGCCCGCCGAGGAGCGAGAACACGAGGAACCACGGCCAGCGGTAACGTCCCGGCGGCTTGATCGCGAAGAGGTACGTCAGCAGTCCCGTCGCCATCGCGGCGTCGAGGATGAAGGCGACGGCCAGTTTGTCGCTCAGCACCTGATCGAGCGACGAGAACTCCGTGAAGAGCCAGTAGAGAAAGATGCCGTTCGGCACGACCGCACCAAACGCGGCGACGAGGATCAGCCACATCGCGTTCTCCTCTCATGTAGAGCCTCTGAGGTCACACCTAAAGTATAGAAAACTGCCTCGTCCGCGCCGGCCGCCTGCCTCATTCCGGGTCAGGGAGGCAGGGGCGGGGGGGAGAGTTTCCGACCCGAGCGAGGGCAGTTTTTCATACTTTAGTTGTGCCCCCATGATTTGGAGTTGGAGCTGTAAGGCCGGTTTGATGAGGTTGGGATCGCCGAGGATTGGGGCTGCTTCTCGTATCTCATCGTGCAGACGTGGCGCGTCGCACGATTCCTCAGCCCACGAAAAGACAACGGGCGACCCGATGGGTCGTCCCTACAATCAGACACAATCAGCTTTCGCCTGTTCCTCGCCTTTCGCCTGCTTTGACCTTTGACCTGTGGCCTCTGGCCTGCCTTGTCAGTTCCCCGTCGGGAATGTCAGCGTGTAGACGTAGCGGCCGCGCGCGACGGCGAGGACGATCGACGAGCGGTCGGCGCCTCGCGTCACTTCCTGGTTGAGCGCCTTCACGTTCTCGACGCGCACGCCGTTGACGCCGACGATCGTGTCGCCACGCCGGAGCCCGATGTTCTCGGCGCGCGATCCCGCCTCGACCGCGGCGACGACGACCGCGCCGTCCGCGTCGCGCACGCCGAGGCCGCTGATGTCGCGGAGCAGGACGAGCCCGAGATCCGAGGGAGGATCGACCGGAACGACCGTCAGGTCGAGCGTCTCCTCATCGCGGCGGACACGGACGCGCACCCGCTCTCCCGCGGCGGCAGTGGCGGTGAGCGTGGAGAAAGCCTCGCGCGACTCGACGGTCGCGCCGTTGACCGAGACGATGACGTCGCCCGGCCTGATCCCCGCGCGATCGGCGGGCGAGGAGCCGAAGACTCGAGTCACGAGGGCTCCGCGCATGGCGGGAAGCCCCACGCGGCGCGCCTCCTCCGGCGTCAGCGTCGCGGTGCCGAGGCCGACCCAGACACGGTGTACTTCGCCGTACTGGCGAAGGTCCTCGACGATCTTCTTCGCGCGATCGACCGGAATCGCGAAGCCGATGTTCTGCGCGTCGGCGTAGATCGCCGTGTTGATGCCGATTACGCGCCCTTCGATGTTGACCAGCGGCCCCCCCGAGTTGCCGGGGTTGATCGACGCGTCGGTCTGGATGAAGTCGGTAAAGGTCCGCGCCGCCTCACGCGACGGCACGGAGCGTCCGGTCGCGGAGAGAACGCCAGTCGTCACGGTGCCGCTGAGACCAAACGGATTGCCGATGGCGATGACCGGCTCGCCGATCTGCAGGTCGGCCGACGTGCCGATCGGCGCGGCAGGCAGGTCGCGCGCGGCGACGCGAAGCACCGCGAGATCGCTGTCGGGATCGACGCCAATCACGGTCGCTTCCTTCTCCGTCCCGTCGTGGAAGATCACCGTGATCGTCGATGCGCCCTCGACGACGTGCGCGTTGGTCACGATGAACCCGTCGGGAGTCCAGACGAAGCCCGAGCCGACGGACTGGGTCTTGTACGAGCGCTCGCGCGGCGTGCCGAAGAAGATGTCGAACTGGCGCTGCCGGATCACCGACTCGGTCTGGATGTTGACGACCGAAGGCATGATCGCGTGCGCGACGCGTACGACCGGCGTCCTGCGCGCCTCGCTCACCGAAGCGGGCATGGGCGCCAACTCTTTCCTGACGCTCGTCTTCGAGCCTGCGGCTGGCGTGTCCGCGGCGAAAACCGGCTCCGAGTGATCGCGGCAGCCGAGCAGAACTACGATCGCGAAGGCAATGGCTTTCCTGTTCATGTCGCAGATTCTAACGACTGAAAGGCCTCCTGGGTTTCCCTTCCGTGCGACTTCAGGGGCCGGACGATTCACGGGAGCGCTGCTGCGTGGCGCGACCGGCGCGCGCTTTCTGCGCTGCAGTCCGAGAGGGCCCTGCAGCGACGATGGCGCCTCCGGTGCGGGTCGGTAGAATTTTCAGTTTTGTAGAAAAATCTACCTTCGCGGCGGCGCTCCTGCGAACGCGACGCGAGGGAGGACGACTACCGCCAAACTACCGTCATTCCTCCGGGAAACGGCACGTTTTCGCCCGATGGCACGGCTGCTGCAAGTTCCACCCGCACCGGCGAACGCGGGTGAAGGCGCCCTCGGACGCCGGAGGAAAAGGAGGTACCCGTGAAAACGTTTCTGATCGTGACTTCAATGATCGTCGCACTGGCAGCGGCGTTCCTCTATGCCGCCTCGCGCTCGGACAACGAGATGATCGCCGTAGCCACGGAAGATGTGCGTGACACGTCGGCCAGTCTCCTGATCAAGACCGAGCTCATCCGCCACTTCGGAACCGACGCGAAGGGCATCCGCGTTCGAGCCACCGACAACGCCGTCTCCCTCAGCGGGAGGGTCGCCGAGCGATCGACTCAGGAGCTCGCCGAGGAAGTCGTGCGGGCGATCGACGGTGTCGACGTGGTTCATAACTTCATCGATCTGGAGTCGGGCGCGCTGAACACCCCGGCGGAACTGCTCTCGAACGCCGAGCTCGAGGCGCGTGACGCGCTGCTCGAGACGGGAGTCAAGACCCGCCTGACGTCCGACATCGGCGACGAGGCGTTCGCGATCTCGGTCGAAGCCTGTGACGGCGTCGTCAGCCTGAGAGGCGAGCTGCCCGACGACGAGCGCCGCGAGGTCGCGATCCGCGCCACGCGGGAGGTTCCGGGCGTGACGCGAGTGATCGACCTGCTGGAAATCGCAGCCTAGGCCGACTCGAACGAAGTTCCCCATCGAGCGGAGCGTCGCAGGGCGCTCCGCTTCTTCCTTGCTTCCGGACCCGTTCCTGACCCCGCCTTCCGGTTTGTCAGCGGCGGGCGGGGCGCCGGCGCAGCGGAGTGCCGAAGTCGGTTCGGGCCGAGGCGCGGTTTCCAGTCGCCCGAGCGAACCGATCGCGAAATACGTCGGCGAGGTGTGCGACGAAATCGACGTCGGCGGCGGGCAGCGGCATCGCCGGGTCGTAGACGAGCACGAAGAGCACGCGCTGCTCGCGCTGCGTATCGGGATAGGCGGGCGATCGGAGTCCCATTCGCGCCTGCACGTTGCCGATCGTCAGGTCGTTCCGCGTCGCGCGAAACGTCTCCCCCTCGAGCAGCGTCCCGCTGTCGATCGGAGGATCGCTGTCGCTGAGGTAAAAGAACGACGGCACTTCGCTCGGAGCCGCGAAGCCCATCAGGTAGAGCTCGAGCCAGCTGTAACTCGCGCTGCACGTGTCGGGAGGGCCCGTGAACGTCCCGTTCCCGTTGTCGGTGTACGTCATCCCACCCATCACCGAGCAGTCGTAGGGATGAAGCACCGGGAACGCCGCCCGGGTGTCGACCCAGGCCGCCGGATGCCCGCCGGAATTGAGGGCGTGCGACACGTTCCCGTTTGCTTCGTGCTCGATGAAGAAGAGCCAGCGGTGCCCGAATTCGTGAAGCAGCACGAGCATCGCGTTGTCGTCGCTGCTGTTCCAGAGCTCCCGGATGGTGTGCATGTCCATCAGGTTCGGCTCTCGCGGCAGCGTCGAGGAGATGCTCGATCCGATCGAGATGTGGTCGACGCCGGCGTTGCCGACCGACGAGACGGGGACGCCAAGCGTCAGGAAGTTCTGGTAGACGGCCAGCCCGTCGATCTCCTCGGGGTCGAGATCGAATTGCTCCTGCACTCGTCGCCACACCGAGAAGACGTTGGAGCTCGGAACGATGAAGGCGTCGGAGATCGGCCCGGGGAACGACTCGACGGTGCCGACGGCGGCGAAGTCGGTTCGCGCCGGCCGGGGCGCGACGTCGATCCGCCCCACGAGATCGGCGGTGTCGCCTCCCTTCTCGTTCGCAAACGCCACGCGGAGCACGCCGTCGGACGGCCCCGTCAGCAGCGCGTATTCCTGCGCGAACGTGATCGTGATCGTGTCGCCTTCGACCTTCATGAGCGGCGTCGGGCCGGATGCCGCGAAGAAGGTCGACGACACGCGGTCGCCGCCCACGCCGGCGCCGCTGATCGTCGCCGAGAGGAACGCATCGGGCGAGAGTTGAACGTTCAGGCCGAGCGAGCCGTCGTCGCCCAGTTTCGCCCGGTCGATTGCGTTTCTTACCTTCACTCTCAGCTGCACGACGTTCGTCGAGCCGATCCGATCGGCCGACGCGCTCACGATGTCGAGCATCGCCACGATGTCAGGAGGGTTGCTCGTCGCGAAGTCGTTCGGCGGATCGGTCGTCGCGGCGATCGGCGTCAGGGCCCGCCAAGGCTCCGTCCCCGAGGTGATGTAGAGCGCGCCCCCTTTCGTGTTCGCGATGCTGCGGTACGCGAAGCGGATGTCGCCGTTGCTGCGAAGCACCGCCTGAACGCCGAGCGCTCGAATCGGCTCGAACCAGGTGATGACGACCTGGTCACCCGACTCCTTCACATAGACGAGGGGCGGGCGGAAGTTCGTCTGACCGAGCGGTGTCGTGAGCATCGGCGCGATCACCGGAATCGACTGCAGGAGCAGCTCGGCGTCGGTGTACTGCCGGAAGTTCACCGACGCGACGCTCGGCGGCGTCTCGAGGTAGATCGCAAGATAGCGAGAGATGTGGAGGGTGCGGCGCGAGGTCCCGAAGAACGGGAAGTCGAAGCCGCCAATCGTGTAGGTCGCGTACCGCGTCGCGGGGTCGAGCGTCAGCTGCGATCCGAGGTCGTCGTCGAAGACCAGCGGCCCCGTCTCCGAGCGGAACGAGCTCGAGCTCGTCCGCGTGAAGGTGACCGACTTCCCCGTCAGGTTGAACGCGCGGCCCAGCGGCGCGATCGTGTCGTCGTTCGGGACGAGGATGACGTTGTTCTGTACCGCGATCCCGGGAACCGCGAGGATCTGTCGCCGTTCGTTGACGAGGCGATGTTGCGCACGAAGGCGTTCGTCATTCGCTCTCGAGGTTCCGCAGTGGACCGGCTCCGCTGCGGCGGCCGCAACCGACCACGCCACGATCGCGAAGACGACGACCGGCACGCGCATCCAACCGGTCGCCGGGCGGCGTCCGGATGAGCCATCCACAAGGTGCTTCGGGCCATGCAACATGCATTCTCCCCGGGCGGGTTCAGCTCTCGCTGCGACTCGCGAAGACGCCTCACCGGCCGTCGTCGCGTGCAATAGTCTACAGCGGCGAGTGCGCGGAGGTGGTGCAGCCCTGGCAACACTCTTCGATCCGTGGAGAACCGTTATCGCTGGTCTTCCAGGTGCTCCGCCTTCCAGGTCATCGACATGTGGATGCGCGCGCGGCCGCTGGGGTGGTCGTAGAAGATCCACTCCTCGATCGGGCCGGGGTTCAGCTTCCGGTACTCGCCGAGCTTGAGCGCCGCCTCGGCGAAGCCGTCGGGCTCGCGCGACGCGTGGAGACCGAACAGGTCCGCCTCCGCCTCGCTCGTCCGGATATAGGTATTGATCAGCGGGGTGATTGCGAAGACGAAGACCGTGAAGAGCGCGATGAGCAGAGGCAGGCCCGCCACGTCATCGACGCCGGTGACTCCCCAGCCCGCGCCCCACCGGGTGCGCACGCTGTCGAACGACCATCGGACGAAGAGGAACCCGCCGACCATCACGAGTCCGAAGAAGACGAGCATCTGGACGACGTGATTCATCACGTAATGCCCCATCTCGTGCGCCATCACCGCCCGGATCTCCGGAAGCGAGCAGCGCTCGAGCAGGTTGTCGTTGAGCCGGATGCTCATCGTGTTGAACAGGCCGCTGACGTTCGCGGAAATGCGCGTCGTCTGCCGCGAGGCATCAAACTCGTAGACGTCGTTCACCTCGATGCCGTTTGCCCGCGCCATCGAGAGGATCTCGTCCCTGACCTTTCCTTCCTTGAGGGGCTCGTAGGTGTTGAAGAGAGGGTCGAGGTATACGGGGCCGATCAGCATGACGAAGGCGAGGAACACGACGCCTCCGATCGCGCCCCAGATCCACCAGCTGTGCGGCGCCTTACGAAAGGCGGCGTAGAGCGGGACTACAGCGATCGTCATGAGGATCGCCTCGACAACGAGCACCATCGCCTGCTCGCCGAGCCATGCCCCGAGCGTCTGTGTCGCGAGGCCGTATTGATGCTCGCGGAAGAAGCCTTCGTAGACGGTCAGAGGCGCGAAAAGGAGTGGCGTGAGGATGGAATACAGAAGGACGTAGATCGCGACCTGGAGCGGACGGCGCTGCGTGAG
>JAMPYE010000134.1 GCA_023700825.1 Thermoanaerobaculia bacterium
ACGAAAGTCGCGCAGGCGGGTCTGCTCACGACGCGCGCGAGATCGACATAGCCTTCGATCGACCGCAGTCCCGGCTCGTTCATGCGCGGATAGGCGGACCAGCTCGCGCCGCCGTCGCTCGAGAGCGGCGGCGACTTCGTGTCGCCGAGCGCGACTCGCCAGTCGACGAAGAACGGTGCGCCGGGAGGAGGTCGCAGCCCCGCGATCACGTTGTAGCTCGCGTAGACGGGATAGGTTCGCGGGTCGTTCGAGAGCCGCTGGAACAGCTCGGGGGAAAGCTCGCGATCGAAAGCGATGTGCGTGCTGCCTAACCGCCACGCTGCGACGAGCGGAGCGTCGGCTTCCTCGCCCGCGAAGAGGCGGCGTTGCAGCTCGAATTCCTCCGGGTAAGGGAGCGCCATGAAGATCGGGTCGAAGAGGTTGAAGTAAGTCGCCTGCGGTGCCCAGAAGCAGTAGAGCTCGGCCTGTTCCCAGGTCGCGGCGACCTTCGCTCCCTTCGGCATCGCCTTGCCGAACCGCTCGAGCTCGGCTTCGGCGATGAGCGCCGGGTCGGCACGGAGCAGCGTCACGAGCATCGGATCGGCGAGCCTGGGGACGCTGACGACCAGCGCGGCGAGCATCGCCAGGGCGAGCGGGAGCCGGATACCCGCGGCGGTGATTCGGGACGGGCGCAGCCCGGCGTCGCGCATCGCGAAGACGACGGAGAGTGCCGCAAAGGGCGCCGCATACGTGATCATCCGTCCCATGAAGAGATAGAGCAGCGTGAACAGCGCCGCCGTGACGACGAAGAAGAGGGACTGCTTTCTTTCGGCGCGCGGCTCGTCGCTCGCCTCGCCCGATCGCCAGAGCGCCGTCAGGGCGATCGCAATGCCGAGGTTGCCGAGGATGATCGCGTCGGGCGCGGGGGCGAGGATTTCGTTGCCGACGCCGAGACGGCTCTTCTCGAAGAAGAAGAGAACGTTCTGGATCCACCAGACGTCGAGGTTTTTCGGAAACTGCGGATGGACGACGAGGCCGAGCAGGATTCCGCAGACGGGCCAGGCGAGAAGGCGCCACTCCCAGTTGCCCGATTCGCGCCGCTCGACGAAGAGCCAGACGAGCGCAAGTCCCGCGAGCACGTGGAACGCGGTGTAGGAGAGCGTCATCGCCAGCGCGACGACGAAGAGCCAGCGATAGCGGCGGGTCGCCGCCAGCCACGTTGCGAGGATCAGGAGGAGAAGTGCGAGCAACTCGGGGCGCAGTCTCACGGCGCGCGGCAGGAACGCGGTCGCGGTCAGATAGACGATCGGCGGAACGGCAAGGCCCCACGCACCGATCGCGCGATGGCCGAGCCCGGCGAGAAGGGCGACGACGGCGGCGTTGAGCGCCGCGAGTGCGAGGCGGCCGCCGACCGCGGCATCGGTGAACACCGTGAACGGGGCGAGGAAGAGATGGAAGAGCAGCTCTTTGTCGCCGTAACCCTCGTGCATGACCGAGAAGCGAGCCCACGGAAGCGAGTCGACGGCGAGCCCCTGCGCCGCGTAGAGCCGCGCGATCGCGAGGTGCATGTACGAGTCGCTGTCGTAGAGGATCGGGAAGCGGAGGAAGAGGAGCGCGAAGCCGAAGAACGCGGTGACGAAAATCGCGATGGCGAGGAGCGTAGTCGTGCGCGCGGTCGAAGGCATGGGCGGCGCACGAAGGATAACGCAGGAGAAGGGGGAAGGCATGTGGAGTGCGAAAGCGCAGCTTTCGCCCTTACTCGTCGAAGCGAAGCTTCGACGAGGCGTCTCGAGCACTAACGACGCGGAAGCTTCGCTTCCGCGAGGAAGGGCGCAAGCTCCGCTTGCGCACTCCACATGCGCCTACTTCACTTTCGAGTAATACGAATCCCAGGTTACCGTCCACGTCTTTCCGTCGGTGCCGAGCTGTTCGGCCATCTGGCGGACGCGGCCGTCGCCAGTCTTCGACCAGGTCCAGCGCGTCTGCGGCGACGCGCCCGCGATGCTCGAGAGCACCATCTTCCCGTCGACGAGCTTTCCCTTGAGCGGTGGCCATCCCGAGGGGACGCCGGTGTTGTCGATGAAGATCTGGTTCCAGGTGCCGTCGGTCGGTTCGAAGAAGTTCATGCTCATGCCGGCGTGGCCCGCGCCGCTCGTCCAGCTCTCCATCAGCATGCAGCCGTCGAGGTGGAGCGTGACGTCGTTGCGTCCGACGACGTTGCCCACCGGGTCGCGGACCTCCCAGTTCCCGAGCCAGAAATCGAACTGTCGGTACTCTGGCGTGCCGCAGGGCACGAGCCTGGCGAGCACGGCGTCGAAGCGCGCGTTGCCCTTGTACGCCGCGAACGCCGCCGCACCGCGGACGCGATCGGCGATCCCTTTGTTCGCGCCCATGCCGGCGATCTGCTCGATCGCATCGATCGCCGCGTCGCGCTCGCCCTTCATCGCGAGGCTGGTCGCGAGCTCGAGGAGGGAAATGCGCGGTTGGAACGGAATCGCGAGCGCCTTGCGCGCGGCGGCGATCGACGCGTCGAAGTCGCCCAGCTCTCTCGTGCAGCGCGCGAGCTCGTGAAGCGCGGGCCCGTTCGCCGGCTCATCCGCGACGAGCTTCTCGAGCGCCGCGCGGGCTTCGATGTGCTTCTTCTCCTGCATGAGCTTCCTCGCGTTGTCGATGGCCGTGGGTTGCGCGGAGGCGAGCCCCGCGAAGACGAAGCAGATGACGATAGCGATGAGACGTCGCATGAACAACCTCCACTTCCGGGATAAGGCGAGTGTAGTGGCACGCCGCGCCGTCGTGGTGTCGTGTCACCGCATCGTGACGGTAATGGCGCCGGAAGTTCATGCGCTGTCATGAGATCGCGGGATGTGGCGCAGGCACTCCTGCATGCGAGCGGCGCGAAGCGCCGCTCTGTCGAGGCACCAAGGCAGTATTTACGCGTCGCCTTCGGCGACGCGCAGGCAGGAGTGCTTGCGCCACATCCTCGCCACGCCCTTACGCTTCGATCGCACCTCGGATTGCGGCGATCTCGGCCTCCGCGAGGCGGCGATCGCGCGGAGAGAGATAGGCGAGCGGGGCGTCGCCGCCGCCGAGGACGACATCCAGGGCGTTCGAGATCACGCCCCACTGGTACTCGTGGCCTCGGATCCGCTCTCTCATCGTTCTCACGTCGTCGAGCGACGAGACCTCGCCGAGTGTGCGTTCCCCGTTGCGGATGGTGTGCGCCAATCCCGTTACCTCGTCAGTTCGCCGCGCAGGTCGAGCTGCATCTGCGACTTCACCTCGTCAGGCGAGAGGCCACGGCTGAAGAGGTGGACGAGCTTCGTGAGCGCAGCCTCGGCGGTCATGTCGAAGCCGCTGATGACGCCGGCGCGCGCGAGCACCGAGCCGGTGGCGTAGTCACCGAGGTCGACCGAGCCGCGAAGGCACTGCGTGCAGTCGACGATGACCACGCCGCGCTCGATCGCATCGCGAATGGCGGCGATGAAGCCGGGGTTGCGCTCCGGAGCGTTGCCGACGCCGTATGCCTCGAGGACGAGCCCCTGGATCGGGGGCTGCAGGACGTTCCTCGCGAGCTCGGCGGTGATCCCCGGAAAGAGGCGCAGCGCGCCCACGACGGGATGGCCGATTCCGTGGAGCTTGAGCCCGCCGGGCGACGGCTTGCGAACGAGCGGCCAGGCGATCTCGATGTCGACGCCGACCTTGCCGAGCGGCGGATGGTTAGGCGAGTCGAAGGCGTCGAATCCCGTGGCGCTGACCTTGACCGAACGGCAGCCCCGCAGCAGGCGATCGCCGAAGCAGAGCGTCACTTCGGGGATCGGCTGCGTCGCCGCGACGAGGAGGCTCGTGACGATGTTCGAGCGTCCGTCGTTGCGGACCTCGCAGAGCGGGATCTGCGAGCCGGTCACGATTACCGGCTTGTCGAGCCCCTCGAGCAGGAACGCGAGCGCCGACGCGGTGTAGGCCATCGTGTCGGTTCCGTGGATGACGACGAAGCCGTCGTAGCCGTCGTAGTTCGCGGCGATGGAGCTCGCGATGCGCGCCCAGTCGGCCGGGATCATGTTCGACGAGTCGAGCAGCACGTCGAACTCGTCGATGACGTACTCCGGCATCGACGGGTGGCACAGCTCCGACATCGCCGCCATCTGCTCGGCGAGAAACCCCGGAGCCGGCGCCCAGCCGTGATCCGTCAGCTTCATGCCGATCGTGCCGCCGGTGTACGCGATGTAGATTCTGGACATGGAAGTAAGAGTACTGAGTACTGAGTACTGAGTACTGAGTCAAGGCGAAGGGTAGCGGGGGTGAGGACTGAGGAGCAAGGAGAAAGGACTAAGGCGAAAGAATGGCGAGCAGGGAAGTGAAGCCGTAGCGTGGCGACGTTCGGGCCGGGGTGCCGCGGACGACGCTGGATGTTGAATTCCTTTCGCCCCGCTCCTCCGTCGACTCAGCACTCAGCACTCAGCACTCAGTACTCAGTACTGGTTCTCGTCGGCAAAGTAAAACTGAACCTCGCTCCCTGTCCCTTCGCGCTGGTGACCCAGATGCTGCCGCCGTGGATCTCGACGATGCGCTTGACGATCGCGAGGCCGAGGCCCGTGCTCGTCTCCCCGCCGGTGGGGCGGGCGCTCAGTTTCTTGAAGGTGCGGAAGACCTGCTTGAGGTCGTCCTCGCCGAGCCCCTGCCCGTTGTCTTCGACGTGCGTGACGATCTCGTTCTCGAGCTTTTCGCACGAGACGCGCACCGTGCCTCCCTGCTGCGTGTACTTCACGGCGTTGCTGAGGAGGTTGTCGAGCACCTCGCCGATGCGCACCGAGTCGGCGTGAACCGGCGGCAGCGCCTCGACGTCGACGGCGGTAAGAGTGATGCCCTTTCGCGCCGCCGCCTCCTCGTGGTTCGCGACGGTCGTCGCGATGAGTGCTCCCAGGTCGACGTCGCCGCGCTCGAGCGAGATCGTGCCCGACTCGATCGCGGAGATGTCGAGGAGATCGTGGACGAGCCGCGCCATGCTAGCGGCCGCGGTTCGGGCCTTCTCGAGCTGGCCTGCCGCGCGCTCGGTGTCGACGTTGCCGCGGCGAAGCTGGTCGATGACCATCGTCACCCAGCCGACGATCACCCCCAGCGGGTTGCGAAGGTCGTGCGCGGCGATGCCGAGGAACTCGTTCTTCGAGCGATTGAGCCGCTCGAGCTCCTCGAGCACCTTCGCCTTCATGAACGCGGAAAGAACGTGGCCGCGGAGCTCGACGAGAAGCTCGAGCTCGTGCGGAGCGATGCCTCCCTTCGCGATCGGCGCCTCGAAGACGAGATAGCCTTCGACGCGCTCGGGCCCGCGAAGGCGCAGCGTCAGCAGCGTGAGGAAGGCCGCGCTCTGCGCGGAGCGGTCGGCGAGGAAGACGTCTTTCTGAACCTCGTCCGCCTCCGCCGTGTAAAGGCGTTCGAGTTCGTCGGCCGGAAGCGCGATCTCCTCGACGGTGGCCGGATCCCATCCGAGCGCGGCCTTCGCGCGGTAGAGGTCGGACGACTTGTCGTAGACGAAGACGATCGCGATTTCGACTCCGTGGAGGAAGCGCGTGACGCCGAGGATCATCTGGAGGACGCGGTCGAAGTTGATCTCCGCGTTGATCGACTCGACGAGCGAGTTGATCGTCGCGAGGCGGTCGGTCGTTTCGCGGAGGTCGCGCGTGCGCTCCTCTACGACGCGCTCGAGCGCCAGTTTCTGCAGCTCGATCGTGCGCGTGCGAAGCCGGATCACGGCGAGGAAGAGCGCGATTGCGAGCGCGGCGAGGGCGATGCGAAACCAGGCGGTCTCCCAGAACGGGGGAGTCACGACGATGACGAGCGACGCTCCCTCCGCGTTCCACACGCCGTCGTTGTTCGAGCCGCGGACGCGGAAGGTGTAACGTCCCGGCGGAATCGCGGTGTAGTTCGCAAACCGTCGCGGGCCCGCGTCCACCCACTCGTCGCTCAGCCCCTCCAGCCTGAACTGGTACCGGTTGCGTTCGGGCGCGGTGAAGTCGAGCGCGGCGAACTCGATCGCGAAGAAGTTCTCGTCGTGCTCCAGCTCGACCTCTCGCAGCGTCCAGGGCGGGCGCGTGACCTTGTCCGGCTTGGCGTACACGTTGACGCGCGTGATCACGACGCTCGGTATCGCCTGGTTGTCTGGCAGGCCCTCAGGGTGGAACGCGCTCAGCCCCGCGGCTCCTCCGAAGTAGAGCCTGCCGTCGGCGGCTCTCCAGCTCGAGCCGGGGAAGAAGATGTTTCCTTGCAGCCCGTCGCCGGCGTTGTAGGTCCGGGACGCTCCCGACTTCGGGTCGAGCACCGAGAGACCGCTCGCGGTCGCGACCCAGAGCCGTCCCGTGTCGTCTTCCTGCAGGCTCTGGATGTTCGAGCTGTCGAGTGGCGGGCGTGGCTCCAGGCGCCGAAACGTTCCGCGCTCCGGATCGAACGCGGCGAGGCCGTTCGACGTGCCGACCCAGATCGTGCCGTCGCGCGCTTCGAAGATCTCGCGGATGCGGTCGCTCGGCGGAGAGCCTTCGGATCTCGACCGCTTCCACGAACGGAACGTCTTCGTCACCGGGTCGAACAGGTTCAACCCGCCGCTGTCCGTTCCGATCAGGAGCCGCCCGCGCGAGTCCTCGTGCAGCGAAAGCACGTAGCTGTCGCTCAGGCTCGCAGGATTCGAAGGGTCGTTCACGAAGGAGATGATCGTGCCGGTCTGCGGGTCCAGCCGGTCGAGCCCCGCCGCGGTGCCGATCCAGAGCGATCCGTCGCGCGCCGGAAGCAGCGCGCGCACCGAGTCGTCGCTCAACGCTCTCGTGGGCGGCGAGGCCGCCCTCCACGACTCGCCGCATTTTCCCGATGCGCGGTCGAAGAGGCAGAGCCCGGCACGGAAGAAACCGACCCAGAATCGCCCCGCGCCGTCCTCGACGAGCACCTCGACATCGCCGTGAGGGATCGCGCCGTCCTTCGTCGTGTGGTGTTGGAACGTGGTTGCGCCGCGGTCGAGCCGGTCGAGCCCATCATGAGTGCCAACCCACAGCGCGCCGGACGCGTCACCGAGAATCGTCGACACGCCGCGCGCGGAAATGCCGGCCGGGTCGGACGCGTCCCACGTCCACGTGGTGAATTTCCTCGGTTTGAGGTCGATCCTGCTCACGCCTCCGCCGCGTGTCGCGATCCAGAGAAGCGAGGAACGGTCCTCGTAGATCCAGCGGACGTCGTTGCTTCCGAGGCTCCATGACTGCATCGGGTCGTGGACGAAGTGGCTGACGGCGCCGGTCGACGGGTCGAATCGGAAGAGCCCTTCCTGCATCGTCCCGATCCAGATGACGCCGCCTCTGTCCTCGTGAATCGTGTTCACGCCGCCGGAAGCCACGAGCGCCGGTTCCGCGGGGAGCGTCAGCGGAGTCAGTGTCGAGCGATCGGCCGCGAGGCGCCACGCTCCCTTTGGCGTTCCGATCCAGAGCGTCCCGTCGCGGGTGACGGTGAGGCATCGGATCGTCCGGCCCGCGAGCACGGAGCCGTTCACGCCGGCTCCGTCGACGAAGGTGATCTTGCCGCTCTCGGTGTCGAGCGCCTGCAGTCCGCTGTCGGTGCCGATCCAGAGGGTGGCGCCGTTTCCGACGGCGAGCGACCAGACGCGATCGTCGCGCAGCGCCGATCCCCCGGATCCGCGGCTGTTCCAGACGCGGATCGCTCCGGTCCTGCGGTCGAGCCTCGCGAGGCCGGCGCCGCGCGTGCCGATCCAGACTGCGTCGTCGGTCGGCAGCAGCGACTGCACGCGATTGTCGGGAAGCTGGTTCTCACCCCCTTCCGGCGATCGCCGGTAGTGGGTGACGGTCTCGGTCAGCGGGTCGAAGCGGTCGAGGCCGTCGCCCCACATGCCGATCCAGAGCGAGCCGTCGCTGTCGGGGACGATCCTGTTGACGTCGTTCGACGCGACGCTGTTGGCGTCGCCGCTATCGTGGTCGTAAGTCCGGATCCTCTCGCCGTCCCAGCGCGCGAGGCCATCTTCGGTCGCGAACCAGATGAAGCCGAGGCGGTCCTGCGCGACGCTGTAGACGTTTTCGTGCGGGAGGCCTTCCTCCATCCCGATCTGCTCGAAATGAAGGCGGTCAGCGGCGCCCCTCGCCTCGCCGGGAGTCAGCGTAACGGCGACGACGAGGCCGAGGACGAGTTTCCGCGCGCATCGATTCACAGCGTTGGTTTCCGGAAGTCGCCGGAAATCATAGCAGCAAGGTCGTTTACCGATCCGTTGCAGAAAAACCGAGTGGTTAATCAGTTTTTAACCTTCACTCCCGATACTGACGATCAAACAGTTAGTGCTCGACCGAGAAACGAGGCTTGACAGCTCTCCAATACCTGGCCGCAATAAAGAGTCCACGAAATTCCGCAACACCGTCTCCCCCCGAGCCTACTCACCACAACCACTTGTCAAGCCCTCGTTGCTCGGTCGAGCACAGTTCTTCTGCCCGCCTCCCGTTCTGAATCCCCCCACAACTCAGCGTCGCGCGACGACCACGAGGTCCTTCGAGGCTTCGCGGTCGAATTCGTCTCGCCCGTAAGAGCCGAGAAGGGCGACTTCGCGGAAGCCCGCGTGCCGGCAGGCTGACTCGACCTCGGTGCTTCGCCATCCTCGCAGCACGACGCGGCGCGCGTGGTTGACGCGCACCGGCTCGTTCTCGTCGTCGGGGTGAAGCTCGAGCGTCGTCGGGAAGAAGAGCACCGTGCCGTCGGCCTGCGGCGTCATGAGGCGGAGGAAGACGACCTCGCCGTTCTCCCCGTCGCGGAAGTTGAGTGGCAGGTGACGCTCGCCCTTGTCGAGGATCCGGTCGTAGTTGAGGATCTGAAGCACGAACGGGGCTCCCTGCGCGAGAACCGAAGCGAGCCCTCCGAAGAACGACTCGATCTCCGCCGCAGTCGTCATGTGCGGGAGCACGTTGCCGAGGCAGATCGCGCCGCCGAACGGACCCTCGACGACCCCCGCGATCTTCCGGATATCACCTTCCACGAAGCTCGCGCCTTCCACCGGGGGCGCTTCGCGCGCCTTCTCGAGCATCGACTCCGACGAGTCGACGCCGACGACCTCGAAGCCGCCCGAGGCGAGCAGCCGCGCGTGTTCTCCCGTGCCGCATCCGAGGTCGAGCAGGCGCCGGGGCGCCGCGTCGCGGAAGATCTCCTCGAAGAACGGCCCCTCGCGGCGAAGCCGTTCGGGCCACGCGATCATGCGGCGGTAGTCGACGCGCGAGTACTGGTCGTCGTTCGGCATCTCGCTCCTCCAGTCCGGCCCGCGGAGCGTCAGCAGCGACGCGGGACGGCGCAGCGATTCTACGCTGCGAAACGACGGAGGAAGTCGAGGAGACGGCAGAGGTCGGTGAAGGTCGAGCCCCATCCGAGCGACACGCGCACCGCGCCGGTCGCCGCGCCGAGGCACGAGCGGAAGTCGTGCTGGAGCGCCGCGGGACCGAGGTGGTCGAGACACGCCTCGATCCTGTCGCCGTCGAGCATGAGCGCAGCCTCGGCCGCGCCCGGATTGCAGAAGCACCCTGTGCGGATGGAGATGCCAGCCTCGGCGGCGCGCTCTTCGATGCTGTCCTGATCGAAGAGCTTCCCGGCGGCGTCGAAAATGTTGAACGAGATCGTGCCGCCGCGCTTCGTCGAGGAGAGCGGGCCGTAGATTCGGACCAGCGGCCTGCCGTCGGCGTGGCGCAGGTCGGCGAGCTCGCCGAGGAGCCAGTCGGTCAGCATCGCGACGCGGTCGTGGATCGCGTCGCGCCCCGCCTTCTCGAGGAAGTCGAGCCCGGCGGCGACGGCGGGAATGTTGAGGAAGTCGAGCGTGCCGTCCTCGAAGCGCGCGGCCCCATCCGCGGGGATGTAG
>JAMPYE010000135.1 GCA_023700825.1 Thermoanaerobaculia bacterium
CTGGTCAACGCTTCCATGAACGCGACGAGATCGTCGACCTCGGTGTCGGTCAGCAGGAGCGGCCGGATGCCGCCGGCGAGGAAGTCGTTCACGGGGTTGCCTTCCTTCGTGACGCCGCCGTTGTTGTAGTGGACGATCACGTCCTTGAGCGTGGCGAGGCTGCCATCGTGCATGTAAGGCGCCGTCACCGCGACATTGCGAAGAGTCGGCGTCTTGAACGAGCCGAGGTCGTCGAGCCCCTTCGTGACCGCGAAGCGGCCGAGCTCGGAGGTCTTCTTGTCGGACAAAACCTTCTTGTCGACTTCCGACAGCGTCGCCTTCGCTTTCAGAAATTCGCTCGCCAGTCTCGGAACCTCCGGCTGGATGTCGTTGATGCCGACGCCGACGTTGTGGAACCTGTTGTCGGTGAAGAGCGCGGTCGTCTGCTCGACGACGTGGCACGACACACAGCGCCCCTTGTTGACGAACAGGTCGAAGCCGCGCTTCTGCGCGTCGGTGAGCGCATTCGTCTTGCCGCCGAAATAGTAGTGGTCGAACGGGCTGTCGCCCGAGATCTTCGTCCGCTCGAACGCCGCGATCGCCTGCGTGACTTCCTTCATCGTGATCGCGCTCGCGTCCTTGCCGAACACCGCCTTGAACGCCTTCGTGTACTCGGGATCGCTGCGGACGATCTTCAGGATCGGCGTGTGGTCCTTGAGCCCCATCTCGATCGGATTCACGAACGGATGCTGCGCCTGGTCCTCGAGATCGACCGAACGGCCGTCCCAGAACTGCGCCTTGAAGTAGGCGGAGTTCACCACGGTCGGGGCATTGCGCGTGCCCCGGAGCTTCTTGATCCCCTCCGAGGTCTTCAGCGGGCTGTCGGTGAACGCCTTGTCCGCCGCGTGACAGGTGGCGCAAGCCACGTCGCCCGTGGAGCTGAACCGCTTGTCGTTGAACAGCTTGTCTCCGAGCGCGATCTTCTCCGGCGTCTGCGGGTTGTTCGCCGGCGCCTCGAGCGCCGGCAGACCGAGCGGCGGCGACGTTCCCGGCGAAGCGCCGAGCGCCACGCCTGCCAGCACGATCAGCACGGCTCCGTAAAGCAGGTGTTTCATTCTGAATCCTCCTTTCGCGATTGGGCACTGCAGCGGCGACAGAGCCCGCGCAACTGGACCCTGAAGTCGTGGACTTCGAATCCGAACCCGGATGTATCGGGAACGGGAAGGCGATCGAGCCGGGTGTCCGAGATGTCGATCATCGCCTCGCACTCCATGCAAACCAGGTGATGATGCAGGTCGGTGCGGTTGTCGTACCGCGAGGCGCTGCCGGGATGACAGGCCTTGCCGATCACGCCGACGCGAACGAGTTGCTCGAGCGTTCGGTAGGTCGTCGTTCGCGAGATGCCCGGCATGCGGGCAGCGACAACCGCGTGGATCTCGTCGGCTTTCGGGTGGTCAGGCAGTTCGAGGAGCGCCTCGATGACGACCTGGCGCTGGATGGTGAGCTTCAGCCCGGTCGCGCGACAGCGCTCCTGAATCGATTCGCGGCGATTTTCGAGTTCCCTTTCGCCTCGCTTCCTTCCGCTCGCAGATGGACGCATGTGGCGGTTCCAGCGCCGCCAATCTATGGCCGGTGCAACCTTGTTGCAAGGTTAAGTGAACATTCTGGGCGTGCGCGTTCGAACCCCGGGCACGGCCATCAAGCACCGATCATCGAGAGCACGTTTTCCGCGACCGTGCGGGCCGCATCGGGCCTGCCGAGCGCTCGCGATCGCGCCCGCATCGCGGCGAGCCGCCCCGGGTCGGCGAGCAGGCGGTCGATCTTCCAGCCGATCGCCGGGAGGTTGTTCGCGCGAATTGCGGCGCCCTGCTCGAGCAGGTGATCCGAGTTGCGCTCTTCCTGTCCCGGAATCGGATTCACGATCACGACCGCCAGCCCCTTCGCGAGCGCCTCCGAGGTCGTCAGGCCGCCCGGCTTCCCGACGAGCAGGTCCGCCGCGCTCATGAACGCGTCCATCTCGCGCGTAAAGCCGACGAGGTCGACGCGCACGTTCCGCGGCGCTGCCTTCGCGACGACCGCACGGAGACGTTCGCGCAGTTCCTCGTTGCGGCCGCAGATGACGACGACCTGCGCCCGATGCTCGAGGCGACAGAGCGCGGTGACCAGGTGCTCCACCGGCCCGACGCCGAAGCCGCCCGCGGAGACGAGAATCGTCGTGCGGTCGGGATCGAGGCCGAGATGCAGTCTCGTCGTTCGAGCGTCGGCCGCGGCCGCGAACTTCGGGTCGATCGGGATCCCGCTCACCGTGATCCGCTCCGGGGCGATCCCGATCGCCGACAGGTGCGCGCGCGTCTCGTCGATCGCGACGAAGTAGCGGTCGGCGTTGGCCGAAAGCCACATCGCGTGAACGTCGAAATCGGTGACGACGATCGCGAGCTTCGTCTCGATCTTCTCCTTCGACTTCAGCCACGACACCAGGCTTCCCGGAAGGAAGTGAGTGCAGACGATCGCGTCGGGCTCGAACTCGTGCATCAGCTTCACGAGCCGTCTCGTGTTGAGCCTCTCGAACGCCTGCCTCAGCTTCTCGTTCTTCCACGGCTCGTCGAGCCGGTCGTAGAGCCAGCCGAGCACCTCGGGCGTGCGGTTCACCATCTCGAGGTAAGCGTCCGCGTAGAGCCTGCGAAACACCGAGCTCGTCGACTGGAGCGCGTCGTGATGGCGCACCACGGCATCGGGCGCCGCCGTCCGGAATGCCGCTTCCAGCGCCTCGGCCGCCCGTACGTGGCCGGCCCCCGCGGAGGCGGAAAACACGAGGATGCGCTTCGTCATCGGTCGACTCTCACTTCGAGCTCGCCGTCGTCACGATGTGCCACTTCGGCCGCGCCCAGCTCTCGCGCAGCGCGGCCTCGGTCGTGCGCGTCGCGGCTCGGCTCCGTTCGGAGCCGTCGAGAAACAGGACGAAGTCGAACTGCGGCCTCCCTCGCGCCGCCTCGCGGCTCCACTGCCGGACGATCTCGTTAGGCGGCACGATTCTCCGCCCCGCGAGCTCGTGCATCTCGAGCGCGAGCCCGCCCATCCCCTCTCCCGGCTCGTACGCCTTGAAGACGAGCTCCGAGCAGACGAGCTCGTCGTCCGAGACGAAGTCGAACTCGAAGTCGTAGGGCCTCCCCGCGTAGCCGAACGCACGAGCGATCGCGATCGCCCTCTCGCGCACCGTCAGGCGCGGCCGCAGGACGCCGAGCGCATCGGCGGCGGCGGAGTGCTCGAGCGAGGTGAAACTGACTCCTTCTCCGATCGCCTCGACGACGCGTCGCGGATCGCCGTGCTCGCGCGTTCCCGACAGCTTCCATGCCTCCGGGTAGCGCGCGGCGAGGAGCCGCTCCAGATCGCCGCTCGTCTCCCCTTGTGACTTCACCCACTCCTTCGTCGCGGGATCGTCGAACATCGCGCGCCGCTCGTCGGCCGTGCCGACGTAGAGCGCGACGTGCGTCCAGTAGCCCGGAAGGCCGATGTTCGACAGGTACCATTCGCGCCGCTCGAACATCACGTCGCCGGGGCGCAGCAACGGCTGGATCGACCCGATGAGCTCCTTCGAGATCAGCGCGACTCCCTCGCGATAGACGCGCGTGTCGCCCATCCACGACGCGACGCCCGTCTGCACCGGGAGCCAGCTGGCCCCACCGGTCTCCTTCACGACCTGCAGCGCGTTCTTCGCGGTGAGCAGCGGGCCCGCCCCCTTGCCGGCTTCGTAGATCGCCGTCCTGTCCTCGTCGATGGCCGTGAGAAGCCCGGTGTCGCCACCGTCGTAGAAGTGCCTGATCGCGTCGAACGCCGCGAACTCACTCGCGATCGCGACGTTGAGGAACCGGAACTTGAAGCGGGACCAGGTTCCCGCGTCGACTCCGAGGTCCGGAACGGCGTCGTTGAGCAGTACCTGGTAGCCCGGGTTCCTGTCGGCGCGCTCGATGAGCTCGAGGGCGTTGCGGTACTCGGCGAGAAACGCGGCGTACATCACGAGGAACGAGCTGCGCTCCTCAGCGCGCGACAGCTTGTGGAAATCGGCGTGGAACGCGCGGATCGACTCGAGCGCGAGCTGGTAGTCGAGCACGCTTCTCCAGATCGCGCGCACCTCGGCGCGCTGCTCGGGAGTCAGCGGAAGCGGCTCCTTCTGCGCGGTTGCGGGAAACAGGTCGCGGCGCGTGTCGGCGTAGTCGACGAGCTCGCGGAGCCCGTCCCGGTATACGAGCAGCGAGCCCGCATCGCCCTTCTGGCAATCCTCGCGCGCGGCTCCGGAGAGTCTGGCCAGCGAGACGCGTTGAGCGTCCGCCCCGAGTGACACGATGAGGAGAAGTAATGCTGACGCGAATGCGCGCATGGATTGCTTCCTCTGGTTCGAGTGTGCGGGCGATATTAGCAGGTGACGGGCCGGCACGGGTTCACTTGCAGTCGACGAGCGCGCGCGCTATCCGGCCCGCGGAGCCGGATGGCGGAGCGCAAATGCCCCATGTGGACGCAGGCACTCCCGCCTGCGCCACACACCAGCCTGTGGTGTCATCCCGCTCCGTGGCACGACCGTGGATTCAGCAGGCTCCCGCGACCCGCTCGTTTCCCCTACGGTCTAACTGGTCTTCGGCGGTGCTTGTCGAAAACCGTGACGCTCACGGTTGCGAGGTTCGAGTCGAGCGCGGTGTCGCGTGCGGCGACGGTGAACGAGTCCTCCCCCGAGAATCCGGGATCGGGTCGATAGGTCATCGTCGTTCCGCTGATTCCGGCGCTCCCGTGCTTCGGCTTGTTCACGATTCGGTACGCGAGGGCGTCACCGTCGAGATCGCTCGCGACGATCGACGCCTTGCCCTCACCATCCTCCGAGGCGTGAATCTGCGCGGCGCTGACCGAGGGCGCGCGATTCTTCGTCGCGCTCTCGCTGTCCGGGCCGCTGTGGCACGAATAGCAGCCCACCCTGTAGCCACGCCACCAGGTCTTCGTGCCGTACTTCGTGGGAAGGTTCCGGTTCGCGAGCATCGCGGAAAGCGGGCCCCCGCGATAGTCGACACCATGACAGCCCGTGCAACCTGACCTGCCCGCCTTTTCGTGTCCGCTGACCCAACTCGCCCCGGTCGGATGCATTCCGTGCGGTCCGCCGGTCGTTGACGTCGGCACGCTCGCGTGGCAGGCGGAGCACTCGCCGATCACCCCCGGAGATCCGCTGATCGCGATGCTCTGGCCGTCGTCGTTCGCCTTGCGGCTCGGAGCGATTGCATGTGGCGCTCCGTGACACGCGGGGCAGAACAGACCGCCATGCCCGCGCGACGTGCGAAACAGCGAGCTGCCGGCAACGGGCGAGTTGGCGTTCGCCGAGAACGTCGTGTTTGAAGGAACCCGGTAGTGGCCGGGCGCATCGAAGGCGCTCTCGTAACGAAGCTCGCCGCTGTTCGCCGTCTCGGTGCCGGTGTGGCAGTTGCCGCACGACGGCTCGTCGAGCCAGCCGCGGCGCGACGTGCCCGCGAGCTCGGCGAGCGTGCCGTGGCACTGCTGGCAGTCCATCGAATAGGCTCCGTCGGACTTCCCCGCGCTTCCCATCGCGTCGCGAAGACAGCGAGTGTTCGCGCCGGGGTGACAGAGGTAGCAGGAGTCTCTCGAAGTCGACTCCCCGAGGGGCTGCGACGTCGCGAGATCGACGACGAGCGCATGCCCTCCGTGCATCGCACGAGTCAGCGGTGGTACGCCGCTGACTCCGTCCATGCCGAGAGCATTCGTCGCGTGGCACTTCGCGCAGAGAATCGGCGTTCCCTGGGTCGCCGTTGCCTCGAGCCCCTCGCTCCGATACCCGACTGCCGCGAGCGCCGCGACGAACGACGCTCGCCGTCCTTCGAGCTCGTCGTGAAGCCGGAGGATGTTCAGGCGGGAATCGCGCTGCGCCGAGGGGTCGCTCGCCCAGCCCGACGACGGCTTCGCCGCGGAATTGCTTCCCGTGGCGTGGCAGGTTCCGCAGCTGACCTCGTCGGAGACCGGCAGGGAGATCTCGGTCGTCGCAAGAACGCTGCCGCCGGCGTCACGCGCCGTCAGGCGCATCATCGGAAACGCGTTGCCCGCGCCCGAGTCGTCGATCGGCGTGATCGGGATCCCTTCGGCGTCGAACCGCGACGACGCCGTATCGAACACCATCGCCTGCGGCGTGTTCGCCGCTCCCGGCATCTTCATTCCGGCAAGGCCGGTATCGACCGGCAGGGTCACCCCGAAGATTGCCGGCGCGAAGTTCCAGAAGTTCGTCTTCCCCGCCGAAGTCGTGTTGATCGATCCGCCCGCGTCCGCCACAGCCTCGTACGTCACGGTGATCTGTCCCGGACTCCTGACGAGCTTGCCCGATGGGTCGATCAACTGAGCGTGGATCGTGTTGTACGGCGGCAGGATCGCCATCAGCGAGTAGTCGCCGTCCATGCAGTGCATCCCGAGCTCGCTCCAGCCGACGAGCCGATGGCCCGCAGCGGTAGCCGACGCCGAGATCAGAAAGGTGACGAGCACGAAGCCGGGAACGCGGAGCTGCGACATGGTTGAACGGGCCTCCATTCGACAATCACTTCTACGCCGTGATCCGGTCTTTCGCAGTGTCACGAAGCACGTGAGCTCGTTTGCTGCGACCCCGCGCGCGCGGCCGGAGTCGAAACCGGCAGGGCGTCTCAAACCACCGCCTCAGAACGCCTGCGATCCCGAGAACGAGACCAGCCAGCCGTCACGGGCAAGAGGGTCGGGGTCGAACGCGTAGGCGAAGTCGAGCCGGAAGATGCTCCGCGGCGAGCGCGACGCGCCGATGCGCAATCCCACGCCTGCGTCGAAATGAAGCTTGCCTGGATCGAAGGCTTCACTCCCGTTCGCGGCGTTACCGGCGTCGACGAAGACGGCGAGACCGGGGGAGACGACCTGCCACAACTCGCGTCCGAGGAAGATCCGCTCTTCCAGATTGATCAGGAGCGAAGAGTCTCCAGCAAAGGCATGGAGGCGGTAGCCGCGCAGGCCCGTATCGCCGTCGGCGAAAAACTGTTTCTCCTCGTCGAGCTCGCTGCCGCTGCGCGCGCTGATCCTCCCGATGAGGGCATGGGGATGGACGCTGTCGGTCCTGCGGATGTACCGGAGATCGAGCCCGAGAACCTCGCTCCGATTCACGGCGCCGAGGCGCGACTCCCACGAGAGCCTGCCGAGCAACAGTGAATCGGGCGTCACGGTGAATCCGCGCGAGACGCTCGCGCCGAGGATGCCGCTCGTGCGATCGACGCCGAACGCCGAGGGCGAGATTCCGGCGCGAAGGTTGAGCTGCGTGCCGACCCGGAAGTCCTCGTAGCGCATGTCCCGGTCGACGAAGTTGAGCTTTCGAAACTGGTTCTGCGCGTACTCGTACTCGGCAATCAGGTAGCGGAACTCCCGGTCCGCGGGAAGTGTCGTGGTGAACCCTTCGGCCAGAGGCTGGAACTCGTGACTGTCGAGCTCGAGCCCGACGGTGAGCCGGTGCGCACGCGCGTCGTTCGCCCGCAGAGCGCGGCCAACGCCGATCGAGAGCGCCTGACGCGCTTCGCTGAACTCGCTCGCCATGCGTCCGTTCTCGTAGATCCGACTCTCCAGCGTCTCGTCGTCGACCAGGGCGCGAAACGACCAGGGAGTCGAGAAACTGAAGAAGGGCCGCTGTACGAGCACCCTGGCCTGACTACCGTCGGAGCTCTCGACGTACGCGAGCTCGCCGCGCCAGTAACGACCGAACGCCGCCGGATCCTCGTAGTGGATTCCGAAACCGGAACGGTCGGGATCGCTGGCGTACTCGACGGTGAGCTCTTTGCCGAGGCCGAGCAGATTCGCCTCGCGTATCGAGAGGCTCGCGTCGGTTCCGCCTCCCGCGCTGCCGATGCTTCCTCCCGGCTCGGTCGACCACGAGTCCTGCGTGACGACGGTGACGTCGACGACGCCGTCGTGCGGCTCGCCCGCCGTGACCTTCGCGTTCTGGATGAAGCCGAGAGCGCGGAGATTTCGCTCGCTTTCCGCGAGCCTCGACGCAACGAAGACGTCGCCTTCACGGAAGAGAAGGAACCGCCGCACGACCGACTCCTGCGTCCGAACGTGGAGAGTGTTCACGATGGCGTAGGCGGTGCCCCGTCCGGCCTCCTCCGCGGTGTAGACGTCGTCCGTGATGACGGTGACGGTACCGACGCGCAGCGGCTCCTCCGCATGCAGCGGGGCGGCGAGAATCGCGAGCCCCAGAAGGGCGGTGACGATCAGGCTGGTCGCCGATGACGCTGACGTGGGCATGCCGGCCGCCTGCGGGGCGATGCTGCAGGCTTCACCGGACCGCGGCGGATCGAGGCTTCGCGCCTTCGGACACAGCCGGGAGCGCAGATCCTTCACGAGTTGCATGGCATCGGCCTCATCGCCTCAAGAGAGGGGACGACCATCCCTTCGTGCGGGCGCACTCGTCGCCCGCATCCCTCCGCTGACGATACGCGTGCGCCGATGGCACGGGGATGACGCGGAGATGGCACTCTTGTAATGATCCTGAGCTCCCCTCGGCGACCGCGCCTGGCGGCGCCGACGCCCCCCCCGGTTCACCTCGAAGACGTAGCGGTCACGCCTGGCGCCGGAGCGGAAGGAAGCGTGATGAGTGCTCGCGTTCCGCCTTCCTCGCCCGCTTCGATCGTCGCGTCGCCTCCGTGCAGGGTCGCGATGGACCGGACGATGGCGAGCCCCAGCCCGCTTCCTTCCGGATGCGCGCGCCTCGCGCGGCTGCCACGAAAGAAGCGATCGAAGAGATGCGGCACTTCGCTTGCCTCGAGGCCCGGCCCGTCGTCGCGCACCTCGATCGTCACGTGGCCGGCGTCCTCACGGACCGTCGCGGAAACGCTCCCGCCCTCGTTGCAGTAATGGACCGCGTTGGCGAGTAGATTGCCCACCGCCTGGCGGATCAGATCGCGATCGGCGACGACGTGCGCGGAGCCGCTCAGCGTCAGGCGAATGCCACGGTCTTCGGCGTAGACCCTGTAGAACTCGATGAGCGACTCGATCTCGGTCGCGACATCGAACCCGGTCGCCCGAAGCTCGACGGCGCCACGGTCCGCGCGGGCGAGGAAGAGGAGGCTGTCGATGGTTCGCGCCAGCCGCCTGCATTCCTCGAGCGCCGAACCGAGAACGTCGCGATACTCCTCGTCCGAACGGGAGCGGGAGAGCGCGACGCTGATCTCGCCCATCAGGTTGTTGAGCGGCGTGCGCAGCTCGTGTGCGAGGTCGCCTGCGAAGGCGGAGAGCTTCGAGAACGACTCGTCGAGCCGCCGCTGCATGGAGCCTAGCGACGTGGCGAGATCCCGGAGCTCCCGAGGCGCCTCGTGCGTGGCGAGCGGCTCGTCCAGCCTCGACGCCTCGATCCGGTCCGCCGCGAGCGCGAGCTCGCGAACCGGCCCGAGCGCGCGACGTGCGATCCACGACGCGGCAAGCGCCGACAGAGTCGCCCCGAGCAAGAGCGCCGCCACCGCGGAACGCCGGAACGCCTCCAGCATGTCCTCTTCGGCGCTCCAGTCGAGAGCCGCCTTCACGACCCGTTCACCCCTCGGCGTCGCGAACCGCGTCGAGGTGAGCAGAAGATGCCCTTCCCGTGGCAACTCTCGATGGATGATCTCGATGGCCTGCACGTCGTTTGCCGGCTCGGGGAACTTCGTCTTCGCTCCGACGATCGGCTCCATGCCCGCCATCGTCATCAGCGGCCGGCCACTTCCGTCGAGCACCTGGAC
>JAMPYE010000136.1 GCA_023700825.1 Thermoanaerobaculia bacterium
ACATTTTTCCCGAGCGGCGCGCCGCCGACATCCGGGGCCGCTACGAGATCCTGAACAAGACCGCCGCTCCAATCTCCGTCCTCCACGTCACGATCAACCCGCTGGTGAAGATCAACAGCCTCACGATCGCCGGCGCGAAGATGCGAACGCCGGACGAGGACAACGGTTACTACATTTACGACCTCGCGCCCGCCATGCAGCCGGGCGAGCAGCGGACGCTGGCGTTCGACCTCGCCGTCCGGAACGAAGGGTTCACGCACGACCGCGGGAACGTCGACTTCGTCCACAACGGGACGTTCTTCAACAACTTCTCCTATTTCCCGCACATCGGCTACCAGCCGATCGCGGAGCTAGACGACAACAACAAGCGGCGCAAGAACGGGCTCGGTCCCGTCGAGCGGATGCCGAAACTCGGCGACCCGTGGGCTCTTGGCCAGACGTACCTGACGGGGGAATCTGACTGGCTCGACTTCGAAACGACGGTCTCGACGAGCCCCGACCAGATCGCGCTCGCCCCCGGTTACCTCCAGCGAGAGTGGACGGAGAACGGGCGCCGTTACTTCCACTACAAGATGGACGCGCCGATCCTCGGGTTCTGGTCGTACCTCTCCGCGCGATACACCGTCAGGCGCGACAAATGGAACGACGTCGCGATCGAGGTCTACTACCACGAGCCGCACTCGTTCAACGTCGACCGGATGATCGACGGCGTGAAGAAGTCGCTCGACTACTTCACGAAGAACTTCGGCCCGTACCAGCACCGCCAGGTGCGCATCCTCGAGTTCCCACGATACGCGACCTTCGCGCAATCGTTCCCTAACACGATCCCGTACTCGGAGGGAATCGGCTTCGTCGCGCGGCTCGATGACCCCGAGGCGATCGACTACGTCTTCTACGTCACGGCACACGAGGTCGCGCACCAGTGGTGGGCTCACCAGGTCGTGGGCGCGAACATGCAGGGGGCCACCGTCCTCTCGGAGACGCTCTCGCAGTACTCCGCGCTGATGGTGATGGAGAAGGAGTACGGCAAGGACAAGATGCAGAAGTTCCTCAAGTACGAGCTCGACCGCTACCTCTCCGCCCGCGGCGGCGAGCTCGTCGAAGAGATGCCGCTCGAACTCGTCGAAAACCAGGGTTACATCCACTACCGCAAGGGCTCGCTCGTGATGTACGCGCTGCGCGACTACATGGGCGAGGAGGCGCTCAATCGCGCGCTCGCGAAATTCGTCGCCGACCACAAGTTCGCCGGGCCGCCGTATCCGACCTCGCGCGACCTGCTCGCCTACATCCGGGCCGAAGCCTCACCCGAGCTGCAGCCTGTCATCAGCGACCTGTTCGAGAACATCACGATCTACGAGAACAAGGCCTCGAGCGCGAAGGCGACGAAGCGCGCCGACGGGAAGTGGGTCGTGACGATGGACGTCGAGACCGCCAAGTACTACGCGACCGCCGGCGGAAAGGAAGAGCCGGTGAAGATCGGCGACCTGATCGACATCGGCGTTCTCGGGCCCGATCCGGAGGACGAGACACTCAGCGCTCCGGTCCTTTATCTCGAGAAGAAGCGGATCGACCAGCCGAAGATGACCTTCGAAGTCGTCGTCGACAACGAGCCCGCGAAGGCCGGCATCGACCCCCTGAACAAGCTGATCGACCGAAACCCCGAAGACAACCTGAAGGCGGTGGAAAAGAAGTAGGAACGCGGAACATGGAACCGTGACCCGACGGCTGATTGCTGGCCTGGAAGGATCGCGTTCCGCGTGTCGCTTTCGGTTCCGCGTTTCGAGTTTCGCGTTCCCCGCTACTTCTTCTCGCCAACTGCCTGCTTCTGCCTCCACTCCGTCCAGCGATCGCGGAAGGTGTAGGGAGTGAAGGCCGCCGGCGTCGAAATCAGGGAGAACGGATCGATCGTGGGCATCGCCATGGAGTCGTTGCCTGTGCTCCCCGCTGCGGCCGCGAGGACGAAGCCGACGGTGCCGAAGCCGGGCACCGAGATCAGGTACGGCTCCGGCGCCTTGATCTGTGTGTCCTTCGCCTCGACCTCGTAGAGGATGTACATGATCGCCGGTTTGGAGTAGTCGGGCTTCGCCTTCTCCTCCTTCGGCGAAGGATCCTCGGCGGTCGCAGAGAGTGCTGCGAGAGCCGTGGCGAGTCCGATGATCGCAATCTTCCTTCTCACCATGGCCTGCCTCCTCGTTTCGTCGATGCGCGACCGCCTCGCGGCTCACGGTCTGCCTGCTATCAATATAGGACGATCGGAGCGCGCCCGATGTTTCATTCTCGCGCATCCGTAACGGGTCGAGGCCGATCTCCTCACCGTCGCCGGAGAGACTAGAATCGTTTTCGAATGTCCCGGATTGCGATTCTCGAGCTTTTCGACCGCTACGCGGCGGAGATTCTCCAGCGGCAGAGCCAGACGGAGCTGGATCCCGTCCCGGAGGCCTTCCACCAGATGCGGGTCTACGTAAAGCGGGCTCGCGCCCTCATCGAGCTCGTCGACGCGATCGCGCCGAAGTTCCGCCGCCGGCGTTCGATGCGCGTCTTTCGCGCGCCGTTCCAGGCCGCCGGCACCGTCCGCGACCTGCACGTCCAGATCGAGATCGCCGGGACGATCGCGGCTCGACTCGGCGCCGATGCGTCGACGTACGTCGGGATGCTGGCGGGACGCGAGAGGAACGCCGTGGCTTCGTGGCTGACCTCGGGCTCGAGGATCACGCCCGAGGCGCTCGCATCGGTCCGCACCGAAATCGCCGGGGCGATCGATCGCAGGGGCTGGGTCGGACTGGCCGCGGAGGCATGGCTTCACTTCAACGCGCGATTCCGCGACGTGCTCGCGTTCGACGCGCACGGCTCCGATCTCCACGACCTTCGCAAGCGCGTGAAGGAATGCTCCAACCTCACCTGGATCATTGCCGAAGTCATTCCGGAGCTGACGATCGACCCGCGTCTCGCGAGGGCACTCGACAAGCTGCAGAAGCAGCTGGGCGACTGGCACGACTACGACGTGGCCGTGCGCACCTCGGCGGAAGTTCCGACGGAGCTCCCCGACGCGGCCGCGCCCGAAGGCTGGAGCAGCTTTCTCGAGGCTGTCGAGGCCGAGCGCGCGCGTCTGCGCGACAAGGTGCTGCGAGGCTGGGCCGCCCTCGCGCGGTTCGCTCCGCCGGGAGCCGGGGCACGTGCAAAGGTCGCTGTGGCAAGACGCTAGAGAACGCGAGCGGGAACCCGGCGCGAAGACAGAATCCAGCTGCCCACCCGTCGCTCGAACACGGGTGGCACGACGCAACGTTCAAATCGATCACGTTCGCCCGGACGACGCTCGTGTTCATCGCGTCACACGACGACCCGCGAAGCTCACTGCGTGAGCACACGGCGGTGTGACAGGCGTCTCATCGAGCGCCGCGAAGATCGGTTACGCTACTTTCATCCGTAAGCAACCTGAGCGTCTCCCGGGTACCTCCCGGGAGAGGTTTCGCGCGAGCGGCAATCGAGATCCAGAGTTCATTCAAACGGAGAGCGGCAAGAAGTCGAGGTGACATGACCCCAGCGGAGATTGGCCCATCCGCCGGAGACGACTCGATACCCACCGGTTCGAAGGGTGGATCCGGGGTGTTCGAGAACTCTCCCTTCACTCAGATTCTGGAGACGGTCCCGTTCGGGCTGTTCGTGCTCGACGCGGACGGCGCGCCCGTCTACTCGAACTCGGCGGCGAACCGGATTCTGGGGAGGGCACTGCCGGAGAGACCGCCGCTCGGCAATCTGGCCGAGACGTACTCGGCCTACCTGGCGGGAACCGACAAACTCTACCCGCTCGAGCAGATGCCGATCATGCGCGCGCTCGCGGGAGAGACGTCGACCGTCAGCGACATGGAGATCCGTCACCCCGACGGAAGCACGTTTCTCCAGGTGAGCGGCGCCCCGGTGCTCGACGGGTCGGGACGGGTGCTGTACGCGGTCGCGGTGTTCCACGACATCTCCGCGCACCGCTCGGTCGAGGCTGCGCTCCAGCTTCTCGCCGACGAGCTCGCGGAGCGCGCGCGCGAACGTGCGGAACAGATCGAGACGTTGAAGCTGCGGCTGGCGGACACGAGCCCGTCGGCGAGAGAGAACGACGACCCGCCGGGAGATCCGGACGACGACCTGATCGAGCCATGCGGCAAGTGCACCGTGTTCGCGGAGGTCGAGCAGACGCGAAAAAGTGCGGCGCTGGCGAGACGGGCATTGAACCTCTTCATCGCGAACTTCAGCCACGAGCTGCGCACGCCGCTGAATCACATCATCGGCTTCTCGGATCTGATCGAGAGCAAGATCCAGAGCGGCGTCACACACGACATCGAAGAGCACGCGGTGAACATCCGCGCGAGCGGCGCGTCGCTTCTCGACACGCTGGACAAGATCATCACCGTGGCGGAGGCGGAATCGAGCGAGCTCCGCCTGTCGCTGGAGATCTTCGACGTGGGCCCGGTCGTGCAGGAGGTCGCCGCAAAGTTCGCTCCCGTCGCGAAGCGGAACGGAAACAGCTTCGAGCTCGCCATCGAAGGCGAGCTCGGGCTCGTCCAGAGCGACGGAGCGCGCATCCGGGCCGCGCTCGCGCAGATCATCGAGAACGCGTGCAAACACTGCAGGGGCGGGGCGGTAACGGTGACCGCGTCGCGCACGGGAAGCGGGACCGACGGCTCCATCGAGATCGTGGTTCGCGACACCGGGAGCGGATTCGACGCCACACGCGCATCACTCCTTGCCGCGGGCACGGTCGTGCCCGGCGAGTCGCTCCGAGACACTGGGCTCGGCATCGGCATTCCACTCGCGGCGCAATCTCTGCGGGCGCTCGGCGGAGCGCTGGAGGTCGAGACCTCTCCCGGGGACGGAACCCGTCTCCTCCTCCGCTTTCCGACGTACACGCGCGCATGAAGGCGACACCGATGGCCGCACGAATCGAACGACCGATGAAGAACTCCGGAACCGGCCTCGCGTCACGCCCGATTGGCGGCGTGAGCCCGCTGCAATCCGATACAATTGCCGTGGCGCCGGAGGTTGACGTGAAGGTGGGGCGGCACAAAGCTGCTACCCGAACCGGCTCGGAGATGCGAGCCCGGTCTTCGGAAACGAACGCGCTCGACGACCGCATCCGCGTCGTCATCGTGCATGGTTACGCCATCATCGCGGCCGGAATCGGAGCGCTCCTTTCTCTCGAAGACGACATCGTCGTCGTCGGAACGTGCACGACGCGCGCCGAGGCCGTCCGCGTCGTGCGCGCGACGCGCCCCGACATCGCGCTCATCTCCCTCGAGCTGGACGGCCACGAGGGCCTCGCCCTCGCCAGGGACCTGGGCGCAGTCGAGCACCGCTGCCATACCGTGCTGCTCGCGGCGAAGCTCACCGAGGAGCACACGATCGAGGCGCTCCGCCTCGGAATCGACGGGGTCCTCCTCAAGGAAATGCAGCCCCGGCTTCTCATGCAGTGCATCCGCAAGGTCGCCGCTGGAGGGAAGTGGATCGAGAACCTCGCCATCGAGCAGGCCATCGAACGAATGCTGCGCAGGGACGAAGCGCTCCAGAAGGCCAGGACGACGCTGACGAAACGCGAGGTCGAAGTCATCAGGCTCGCAGCGCGAGGGCTGAAGAACAAGGAGATCGCCCGCGAGCTCAGTCTCGGTGAAGGGACCATCAAGGTCTACCTGCACGCGATCTACGAGAAGCTCAAAGTCGGCAGCCGGATCGAGCTCTCGTTGCGTGCGCAACGAGAAGGCATCATCTAGTCGCGCGCCGCCCAGGCTGTCCGCGGGCCTGGGGGGGCGCACGATGGCGTGGCGCTAGCGGTTCCGGAACTCCAGAATCGCCTTCCAGTTCTCTTCAGCGCGAGCCTGGCAACCATTCTCGTCCTTCTTCCAGCGCTCGCGCGCCTCCTCGCTCGAGAACAGATAGAGGCGACCGTCCACGATCGCGTAGACCGAAGGCACGGCTTCGTGAAGTCCCGGCTTCAGCCCGGAAACCTGACCCGGCGCTGCTCCGAGCGAGAACGCGCAATAACCGCCGTAGGCCGGGAGGAACCTGTCCGGGTCGCTCATGAACCGTTTCATGTTGACCTTGGAGGCGAAGCGGAAGCGCGCCTTCTTCTCGTAGTCGTAGTACATCTCGCTGTCGCCGGGCGTCGCCTCGTTGTAGTCGAAATAGGCGACCGTGTCATAACCCTTCATCGCGGTACCCATGCGGTCGATGCTGGGGATCGGGGCCGCCGCGTTCGCCAGATCGGGCTGCGCCATGGCCGGGACGGAGAGGAGAGTGAAGGCGAGTATCGCCATCATGGTCATTCGAAGATTCAGCTGGGTCAAAGTATCGTCCTCACGTTGAAACAACATCTCTTGCCTCTGTTACGACGCGCCGGTCGACGATTCGTTACGCGGACGACGCTCCGAATCCACCGAACCCTGCCGGGCCAACTCTAGGCCGGAGCCTGCCCCGACGGCAACGAGGCGTGATTCCCGACGCTCTCGCAGCGCGAGCTCAGCTCCGCCGGCGGCCGGTGTGGCCCTGACCGCATGCCCGGGGCCGGGGTCGGCGACGACGCCCGCCGGACGCCCGCGTCAGAATAACGCGAGCTGTGCGCTCGGCGCCTCCGGGCGTCGAAAGTGTTCCGTGGACAACTCGGGCCAGCCGCGCGCGAGCCCTTCGCGCCGGCACGAAATCTCGAACAGCGATCGAATCTGCTCCGCGAATACCCCCGTGGCCTTCATCCGCTCGCCAAACTTCGTGTTGTTCAGCTTGCCGTCACGCATCTCGCGGATACGGTTCAACACCTTAGCCTTGCGATCCGGAACCACTTCGCCGAGCCAGTGCACGAAGAGATCCTTGACCCCGAGCGGAAGCCGCAGCACGGTGTAGCTCGCGTGCGACGCACCCCGTCGGGCAGCCTCGGCGAGGATCGACGGAATCTCGTGATCGTTCAGCCCGGGGATGATCGGCGCGGTGAGCACTCCGACCGGAACGCCCGCCGCGGCGAGCTCCGCGATCGCGTCGAGCCGCCGGCGCGGTGCCGACGCGCGCGGCTCCATCGCCCGCGACAGGCCGTCGTCCAGCGTCGTCACCGAGATTTGCACGGAGATGCAGTTCCATCGCGCCAGCTCCGCGAGGACGTCGACGTCACGCGTCACGAGGTGGTTCTTGGTCACGACAAAAGCCGGGTTGCGAAACTCGACGAGCACCTCGAGACAGCCGCGCGTCAGCTTCGCCGTCCTCTCCACCGGCTGATAGCAGTCGGTCACGCCGCTCAGGCCGATGAGCTGCGGCCTCCAGCTCTTCGCCATCAGCTCCTTGCGGAGCAGCGCGGGCGCATCCTCCTTGACCATGATCTTCGTCTCGAAGTCGAGCCCGGCGGAGTAGCCGAGGTATTCGTGCGTTGGGCGCGCGTAGCAGTAGACGCAGCCGTGCTCACAGCCGCGATAGGGATTCACGCTGCGGTCGAACCCGACGTCGGGCGAATCGTTCGACGCGATGATCGAGCGCGACGGATCGCGGAAGAACCGCGTTGCCTGCACGACAGTCTCTTCCGGAGCGAGTTCGACATCTGGATCGACGACGTATTCGATCGACTCGAAACGTCCCACCGGATTGATCGACGCACCTCGGCCGTTGGGGGGACGTCGCAGCATCTTCTGATGGTACGGGCAAGGCGACGGAATCCGGCGGATGCTACGAGGGGTGGAGCAGGATGCGTTGAAATCGGTGATGTCCGAGGATCGTGGAGTAGCACTCTACGATCAGTAGAGCTTTCGAGGCGTGCACAGAAACCGAAATGAAGACTGTCGAATGAGGAATGGAGAATTAAAGGCGGGTTGGAACTCTCTTCCGGGAAACTTCTTCATTCTTCATTCTTCATTCTTCATTCGACAATCGACATTTCGCTGTTCGGCCGTTTACGCCACACCCTGCCGCTTGCTCGTCGCCTCTCGCCCCTCGCCTTTCGCCTGCTATACCCTCCGGCCTGCATCTTCCCGCGCCCCCGGAAACACCTCCGCAATCGCGGTCGTGCGATAGTCGAAAATCTGCTGAAGGCGAGGCCCGACCCACCAGCCCGTGAAGAACCATCCGATCGCGCCCATTGGCACGCGGTACTCGATCCGGTCGCGCATCCGCACGCCGCCGTCGACTTCCTCGAACTCGTGCAGGTGGAGCCAGAACGCGTAAGGCCCCTTCTGCTGGAGATCCTCGAACGAACGGCCGTGGCGCCAGGACACGATCTGTGTGACCCATCGCACAGGAATGCCCAGAAGCCGGATGCGATATTCGACCTCGTCGTGCTGGCGCAACTCGCGTCCGGGCGCGGACACGATCGTGAAGCCGAGCCACGGAGGAGTGAGCCGCCCGAGGTTTCGCGGGTCGGCGAAAAATGCGAAGACCCTCTCGATCGGGGCCGGTATCAGGGTCGTCCGTTCGAGTACCATTGCCAATCCATCCCTTCGAGAAGAGAGAGAACGATGAAATCGAGCATCGAGATCGCGCAGAGCGTCGAGTTGAAGCACATGCGTCAGTACATGGCGGACCTCGGGTTGCCCGAGGATGAATTCGAATTCTACGGGAAGTTCACGGGCAAGATCAGGCTCGAGCTCCTCGATCGACTCGCCGACAAGCCGGACGGCAAGCTCATCCTCGTCACCGCGATGACTCCGACGAAGTACGGTGAGGGAAAGACTCTCACGTCGATCGGCCTCGGACAGGCTCTTGCAAAGATCGGCAGGAAGGGCATGGTCGCGCTCCGCGAGCCGTCGCTCGGACCTGTGTTCGGCATCAAGGGCGGCGCCACCGGCGGCGGATTCTCGCAGGTCATCCCGATGGAGAAGATCAATCTCCACTTCAACGGCGACATCCACGCGATCACGACCGCGCACAACCTGCTCGCCGCGATGCTCGACAACCACATTCTCAAAGAAAACGAGAAGCGGATCGACATCACCAACGTCCTGTGGAACCGGACGATGGACATGAACGACCGCTCGCTGCGCGACATCGTCATCGGCCTTGGCGGAAAGGCGAACGGGATTCCGCGCGAGTCGGGCTTCGTCATCACGGCCGCCTCCGAGATCATGGCGATCCTCGCGCTTGCGACCTCGCGCGAGGACCTCAAGCGCCGCCTCGGCGAGATCGTCGTCGCGTACGATCTCGATGGAAAGGTCGTGAAAGCCTCCGACATCGACGCGAACCGCGCGATGGCGGCGATCCTCAGCGAAGCGATCATGCCGAACCTCGTGCAGACGCTCGAGCACACTCCCGCGCTCGTCCACGCGGGGCCCTTCGCGAACATCGCGCACGGCACGTCGAGCGTCCTGGGCGACCGGATCGCGCTCAAGCTTGCCGACTACGTCATCACCGAGTGCGGCTTCGCCGCCGACCTCGGATTCGAGAAATTCGTCGACATCGTCTGCCGCCAGTCGGGGCTCTGGCCCTCGGCCGTCGTCGTCGTCGCGACCTGCCGCGCGATCAAACACCACGGCGGCGTCGCCGAGGGCGAGATCGGCAACGAGAACCTCGACGCCTCCAAGAAGGGGCTGGCGAATCTCGAGACCCACGTCCGCAACATCCGGAAGTTCGGGCTCCCGGTCATCGTCGCGATCAACCGCTTCCCGTTCGACACGCCGGCCGAGCTCGCCCTGATCAAGGCTCTCTGTCAGGAGCTCGGCGTCGAGTGCGAGGAGCACGAGGCGTTCGCGAAGGGTGGCGACGGAGCGGTGAAGCTCGCCG
>JAMPYE010000137.1 GCA_023700825.1 Thermoanaerobaculia bacterium
GCGGGCAGGAGTGCCTGCGCCACGTCGGAGGCGTTCGGCTACGATTCGCACATGCGCATCCGCGTCCCGCTACTCGCCCTCGCGTTGCTAGTCAGTCCCTCCCTTCTCGCCGCTCCGCCCTTTTCATCTCTCGACGATCTCGATCGCGCGATTTCCAGCGTCGCGAAGGGGAAGAGCGCGAACGCATTCTGGGATCGCGGCGTCGCGGAGAGGCGGATGCCGTTGATCTTCGGCGAGACGGCCGTGTTCCTTTACCGCGGCGAAGGCAAGAGCGTCGAGTGGCGAGGCGATCACGTCGGGTGGCGTCCGAGCGAAGGGGCGAAGGGAAAGCGGATCGGCAGGAGTGACGTGTGGCAGTACCGCCGCAGCTTCGACCTCGACGCGCGCATCGACTACAAGATCGTCGTCGACGGCGAGCGCTGGCTGCTCGACGAGTTGAACCCGTACACGCAGGTCGGAGGCTACGGCCCGAACTCCGAGCTCCGCATGCCGGAGTGGCGCCCTTCACCATTCGTGACGCGAGCCGCGGACCTCCCACGCGGCACGCTATCCGTCGAAAAGAAGATCGCGAGCAAGGCGCTCGGCTACGACGTCGTCTACCGCGTCTACACGCCCGCCGGGCTCGCTCCAGACGCGAAGAAACTGGCCTCGCTCTACGTCACGGACGGCTCCGACTACTGGCGCGACGACATGGGCGCGCTCGTCGTGGTCCTCGACAACCTCATCGCGTCGAAGTCGCTGCCACCGCTCGTCGCCGTCTTCGTCGATCCCTGGGACAGGAGGAACGGAGTGAACCGGCGCGAAACGGAGTACGTCCCCGCACAGGACGGCGTCTGCCGGTACTGCGAGTTTCTGACGGCCGAGCTGGTTCCGCTGATCGACGCGTCGTATCCGACAGCCCGATCCGCCGAGTCGCGCGCCATTCTCGGGACGTCGCTCGGCGGCCTCGTCGCGACGGTGATGACGACGCGACACCACGATGTCTTCGCGCTCGCCGGCATTCAGAGCCCCGCCTACTGGCCTGCCGGCAGCGCCGAAGCGCTCCTGGCAGGAAGCGACACCGCCCCCGCCCGCGCCTTCATCGACATCGGGAGCTACGAAGGAACCGAGGCGATCGCCGATGCGAAGCGCGCGAAGGCAATCCTCGAGTCACGCGGCGCGAGGGTAGGCTGGCTCCAGCCACACGACGGCCATTCGTGGGGGCATTGGCGAGGGAGCGTGGACGAGGTGCTGGTGTTCTTGTTCGAGGGCAGTCGAGAGGCGAAAGGCGAGAGGCGATGAGCAGGCGGATGGACAGTTCCGACTTAACAGAGGAGAGAACAGAGAAGACCTGAGAGTTGCAGCAGAACGAACCCTGAACTCTTCTCTGCGTCTGCTCGACTCGGTCTGCTTATCGCCTCTCGCCTTTCGCCTTACGCCTGCCTCACTCCACCACCCGCAACGACCGCCGCATGAACCAGCCCGTCAGGCTGTAGCGCTCGCGCGTCGACACGAGTACTTCGTGCGGGACGCTGTCGCTGCGGAAGACCACCATGGTGCCGGCGGCGGGAAGAACGTCGACCGGACCGCCTTCGACGTGGAGGCGAAGCGCGCCGCCGTCTTCGGGGCGCCAGGCGTCGTTGAGATACAGAGTGAAGGAGATCATCCGCTCGTCGTTCGCCTCGAAGCGGTCGACGTGCGTCTTGTAGAACGCCCCCGGGCCGTAGACGGCGAATTGCGCTTCGCAGGAGACGAGGCTGAGGAAGAGCCCGCGATTCAGATCGAGCTGGAGGTCTTCGATGGCGCGCCAGTAAGCCTGCTGCGCCGGAGTCGCCTCGCCGGGGTCGAGCCAGAGGATCTTGTCGCCGCGGATCGCGTTCTCGACTTCGTGATCGGAGCCGCGACCGATGCCCGCTTCGTGGAAGTGGTTGTCCGCGATGCCCCGAATGGCTTCTTCGCGCAACTCGCTCACGATCTCCGGCGGCAGGAAGTCACGCAGGATCGTCCAGCCGCGTGTCGCCAGCTCCAAGACCGTCCGGTCACTCCACGGAACAATGCTCATCGCCACACCCTGGCGTCGGGGCCTGACGCCGCCGGGAGAAGAAAGATGCGCTCAATGAAACATTGTGTCAAGTGAACGAGCGGTTACGGGGTGAGGGACCAGCTACAGGTTCGAGGCGTCCATCATTCCAGGATAGTCGTCCGCGCGGATGAGGATCTCGCGGGGCTTCGATCCCTGGGACGGACCGAGGATACCGTTCGCCTCCATCATCTCGATGAGGCGCGCGGCGCGCGAGTAACCGAGCTTCATGCGGCGCTGCAGATAGGACGCCGAGGCCTGGCCCGTCGTGAGGACCGTGCGCACCGCCTCGTCGTACTTCGGGTCGGTCATGAACTCGAAGGTGTCCTGGTTCTCTTTTTCCTCGGCGAACGTCGTGATCTCGTCGATGTACTCGGGCCGCCCCTGGTGCTTCTTGACGAAGTCGACGATATCGACGATCTCCTTCTCGGAGACGTAGGCGCCGTGGATGCGGCGCACACGCGCGGTGCCGGGCGGGAGGAAGAGCGAATCGCCCATGCCGAGCAGCTTTTCGGCGCCCTGCGCGTCGAGAATCGTGCGGGAGTCGATGCGCGACGCGACCTGGAACGAGATGCGCGAGGGGAAATTCGCCTTGATCACGCCGGTGATGACGTCGACCGACGGGCGCTGTGTCGCGATGATGAGGTGGACGCCGACGGCGCGCGCCTTCTGCGCGAGGCGCGTCACCGACTCCTCGACGTCCTTCGGCGCGACCATCATCAGGTCGGCGAACTCGTCGATCACGATGACGATGTAGTGCATCTGCTCGGTGTCGCCGAGCTCCTGGTCCGCGCCGAGTCGCCGCCCGCGGCGAAGCGCCTCGGGGTCGCGCACCAGCACGTTGTACTGCTCGATGTTCCGGACGCCGCACTCCGCGAGCTTCTTGTAGCGCGCCTCCATCTCCTGCACGGCCCACGTGAGCGCGTGTGAGGCGAGCTTGGGATCGGTGACGATCGGGTGCAGCAGGTGCGGAATGTCCTCGTAGACCTTCAGCTCCACCATCTTCGGGTCGATCATCAGCATCCGGAGCTGTTTGGGCAGCGCCTTGTAGAGAAGCGACACGATCATGGAGTTGAGGCCCACCGACTTGCCCGCGCCCGTCGCGCCCGCGACGAGAAGGTGCGGCATTCGCGCGAGGTCGGTGACGACCGGGTCGCCGTGGATGTCCTTGCCGAGGGCGAGCGTCAGCAGTGACGACGAGTTGGAGAAGACGTCGCTGTCGATGATCTCGCGGAGTGCGATGATGTCGCGCTTCGCGTTAGGCACTTCGATTCCGACGGTCGACGACCCGGAGATCCGCTCGATGCGGATCGACTCCGCCTTCAGAGCGAGCGCGAGGTCGTCACCGAGGTTGACCACGCGGGCGTACTTCACGCCGGCGGAAGGCTTGAATTCGAACGTCGTGACGACGGGCCCGGGGTGATAGGCAGTCACTTCGCCTTCCACGTTGAACTCGCGGCTCTTCTCTTCGATGTGCCGTCCGACCTCGAGGAACCTGCGATGCGAGTCGTCGTTGATCTCGCCACGCTCGGGCCCGGGCTTGAGGAGATTCACGAACGGCAGCCGCTCGGAAGAGAGGTTCTTCTTCGCCTCTTCGCGGACGACCTGTTTTGCGGGTGGGCGCGGCTTCGGGCGGGGCAGCTTCGGCAGCGCCCGTTCTTCCGTGTCGAGTTCGTCGGCCTCGTCGAAGCCGTCGGCGTCATCCTCGATCGGCGTTGGCGGCGCAGCAGCCGGGCGCGACGGGAATCGACGAGCCGGCATCGCGTCAACCTCGAGGCTGAAGAATGCCGACGTGAAGATCTGCTGCTCGACCCGTTCCTCGGGGGCCTTGACCCCCTGGACGACCAGGTCTTCCGCAGCCTTGCGGAGATCGGCCTTCGTGACTTTTCGGATCCGGAAACCGCCCGGTCCGGGAACCTGTCGCACCGAAGGCCCGCGATCCGCGAACGAAACGACATTGCTCCCGTCGCTGGCAAGGGATGCAGGCTCGCCCGTTCGGGCCGGAGGTGCTTCCGCGACGCGCGCCTCGCTCAGCTTCGTGCTGAGGAGCTTCGCCTTCATCTGATCCTTGCGGCGGCGTTCGGTAAAGCGCGCCCAGCGCACGTAGAGCGCCCGGCTCGCGGCCACGAGCCGCTCCTTGCAGAAAACGAAGATCGAGGCGAGGCTGATGCGCGTCGCGAGCAGCAGGCCGATCAGGATCGCCGTGGTCAGGGCGATCGACGCCCCGACGACGTTGAGGCTCGCCGAGACGGCGCCTCCGATCTCGTGGCCGAGGTAGCCGCCCGCGCGCACGAGCGCGCCGCGCAGCCAGACTTCGCCGAACGCGAGATCGAAGATTGGAGGGATCGCGAGCATCAGGACGATGAAGCCGAGAAGCTTCGTGTGGAAGTGCTCGACCTCCTTGCCCCAGAAGCGGTTCCAGCCGAGCAGCAGCAGCGCGGTCGGCAGCAGGAGACTGGAGAATCCGAAGAATCCGACGAGGATCCAGGCGAGCGTCGCGCCGTAGTAGCCGATGCCATTGCCGATGTCGGTAGTGCTCGACGTGAAGAAAGCGGACGAATCGGTGGGGTTGTAAGTGACGAGCGAGATGGCGAGGATCACCCCGGCAGCCAGGATGACGATCCCGAGCAACTCGCTTCCGCGCCTGCTTTTCAGCAGCTCCGACACTTCCATCACACCCGACACGGCACAGTAAGAATAGCAGATCGTGAGGGTTGGGTGGAAGACGATTTCGGATTTCGAATTTCGGGTTTCGAATTTGGGATTGAGGATTCGGGGCTTCCCGATCCGGGGTTGCCGTTGGGGGACGACGCGGCATCGCGTAGCGACGTCCGAGCTTAGCCCCCGGTCCCGCAGCGCGGGAGCGGGGGGACACCGCGAAAACATGGGCGCGCCGCGTAGCGGCGCTGGAACGGCCGGGATCCGGATCGATATCGGAGGGACGCTACCTCACGGCAACGACTCGCGCCGCAACCACGCGCGCTCGCATCTTGCCGTCCGAAGCTCGAGATTCAATCTCGCGCCGATGGAACCCCCCCCTCCCCATTCCGCGTAAAGTACCGCCATGCCGGCGAACGCACTACCCCCGGGACATGCGGACGATCTCGTGGCCTTCTCGTTCGCCGCGGTCATCTTCGCGGCGGGAGTCGTCTCGCTCGCGGTGGCGGCGCTGCGACGCTCGGGGGCACGCTCGATGCTGGCCTACCTCGGCGCCTTCGCCGCGCTCTATGGCATCCGCATCGCGATCAACTCGCACGCCGCCTTCGAGCTCTTCGAGCCGGACGAATGGCTGGATTTCGCCGCCGCCTACCTCACCTACGTCATGCCGATCCCCGCGTTCCTCCTCTTCCACAAGCAAATCGGCGCCGTGGAGGAGCGGCTGTTTCGAATCGCGATGGCAGTGCAGGTGACGTACTCCATCGTCGCCATCGTCGTCGATACGGTCGCGGGCCAGCCCGAGCTGGCGATGGGGCCGAACGCGCCGATCGTGATCGGCGTCTCGCTCCTCATGCTCCCCCGCATTCTCTCGTCGAAATCGATCGATCCGTCGGAGCTCCGCCCGCTTCGCTTCGGCATCGTCACGTTCATCCTCTTCGCGCTGCACGAGAACCTCGCCGCCATGGGAGTGATCGACTCCAGGCTCGGCCTCGAACCGATCGGGATGATCTGTTTCCTCGCCGGTGTCGGGATCTCGATCGCGCGTCGCGTCGAGCGCACGCACCGGCGACTCGGTGACATCGAGAGCGAATTGCAGGTTGCGCAGCGGATCCAGGGCTCGCTCCTGCCCACGTCCGCACCTCCGGTGGCGGGTCTCGACGTCGCAGGCGTGCAGGTTCCCGCGCGCGAAGTCGGAGGCGATTTCTACGACTTCGTGCAACTCGGCGAGCGCACCATGGGCGTTCTCGTTGCGGATGTCGCGGGCCATGGCGTCCCCGCCGCGCTGATCGCGTCGATGGTCAAGATCGCGCTCGCCTCGCTCCAAGCATCGGCGCACGCACCCGCACAGCTGCTCGCAGGCATGAACTCGATCCTGCGAGGCCAGATCGGCCGTGGATTCGTCACCGCGACCTATGCGGTGATCGATCTCGAGAGCCGTTCGATCCGCGCCGCGAAGGCGGGACATCCCGCGCCGCTGGTGATCCTTTCCGGAGGCGAGGCTCGCGCGCTCGAGAGCGAAGGCCCTGTTCTCGGTCGGTTTCCCGGCGCCGCCTTCGAGTTGGTCGAAGCGCCATTCCCGCGCGGCGCGCGAGTCGTCTTCTACACCGACGGCGTCACCGAGGCGCGTGGCCCCGACGGATCGAGCTATGGAGAGGAACGCCTCGCCTCGCTTCCTCTCCCACCCGCGTCGAGCGCCACCGACCATGCGATGGCGATCTTCGACTCGCTCCGGCGCCACCGAGGCTCCACTCACGAAGGTTTCGACGACGACGTGACCGTCGTGGTGGTGCGTGACGCGTGAGGTTGCGCGTCTGACAGTCAGGTTCCAGAATGGACATCGCGATGGACTTTACGAACGTTTACGAAGATGCGAAGCGGGCCGAGGCGTACGACAAGCTCGAGTTCCCGGGGACGTACTACCTCGCCTACCGCGACCTCCCGGCGATTTTCGAAAAGCACGCGCCGGGACGCGCCGCGCTCGATTTTGGCTGCGGCACGGGTCGCTCGACCCGATTCCTCGAGCGCCACGGCTTCGACGCCGTCGGTGTCGACATCTCCGAAGAGATGGTCCGCAGGGCGCGCGAGCGCGATCCGCGGGGCGACTATCGGGTGGTCGGCAACGGTGACCTCTCGTCGTTGCCGTCGGACGCCTTCGATCTCGTGCTCGCAGCATTCACGTTCGACAACATCCCGACCGAGTCGAGCAAGACCTCGCTCTTCTCGCAGCTCGGCCGCGTGGTCAACGGCGGGGGAAGGATCGTGGCGCTCGTCTCCGCTCCCGAGATCTACACGCACGAATGGGCTTCGTTCACGACGAAGGACTTTCCGGAAAATGCGAAGGCGAAGGCCGGGGACACGGTGAAGATCATCATGACCGACGTCGAGGATCGCCGGCCGGTCGAGGACATCGTCTGGCCCGACGAGGACTACCGCCGCGTCTTTTCCGCGGCCGGGCTCGAGGTCGTCGACGTTGCTCGGCCTCTCGGACTCGCGTCGGAGCCCTACGAGTGGGCCAGCGAGACGACGGTCGCCCCCTGGACGATCTACGTGCTCGGGCGGGCAAGTTAGGGCTCGCCCCACGCGGCGGACCGGTATCCGCGGCCACCATCTCGATTCGCCGCTACGAGGCGAACTTCCCGGCCATCTTCCGCACGGTGTTCGCGTTTCGAAAGGTGGCCTGGATCTTCAGCGCGCGCTCGAGGCGCGCGAGCGAAAACTCCGAGTCCATCGACTTGACGCTGCACGACCAGTAGAGCTCGCGGCCGTGAACTGCGAATTCGTCGACGGACGACCGGAAGCCTTCGACCGTCTTCACCTGCTCCTTCGAAAGCGGCCTGGCGAGGAACCCGATGTAGAGCGTTGCCTCGTCGCGTCGCGGGAACGGCTCGCGCGACGCGGCCGCGGCCAGCTCCGCCGTCGTGCGCAGGAAGGTCGCGACCTCGTAGCCGAGCGCCGACTCGAGCTCTCTCTCGATCTTCGCCTCGAGGCTCGCGACGTTTCGCGCCGCAGAATCGAAGACGACGTTGCCGCTCGCGATGAACGTCTCGACGTTTCCGAATCCCATCGCCTCGAAGAGCTCTCGAAGGCGATCCATCTTCACGACGTGCCCGCCGACGTTGATTGCGCGCAGAAACGCGACGAATCTCGCCACTGCCGGCCCTCTACGGGTTGACCGTCATCTTCCCGTTCATGCCGACGTGTCCGGTGCCGCAGGAGACCGTGCAGACGAAGTTGAAGGTGCCCGCCTGGATGGCGTCGAACTCGACGCGCACCGTGTTCCCGGGATTGAGTGAGCGACTTGTGACGTAAGGCGACAGCTGAAACCCGTGCGTGACGTCCTGCGCAGTGATGTTCAGGATCACCTTGTCGCCTTTGTTCACGGTGAACGCGTCAGTGGTCGAGGCACCGCCGCCGACCGGCGTGATCGTGTACTGGAACTGGCGCGCGGTGATGTTGAACTCCTTCGTCGCCTGCTGGGGGGGCTTCACCCCGGAATCGGCGACGGCAGGTACGAAGGTCGGATCGGTCGTCCCGTTGTCGACGACCGAGCCGTACGCGGCGAGCGCCTTGTCGGACTCGAACGAGAGCCAGCAATCGGAGAGGTCAGCCGTGAGCCCGCCGCCCATCAGCGCCGAGATCTCCGTCGGAGCGATGACCCCGCGCGCCCGGATCGTGAGCGGCGACGTCTTCACGACCGCGTTGTCCTTGCCATAGAGGGTCAGCGTCACCGTCGCGGCGGACGCCTCCGTGTTCTGGAATCCGACGTTGGTCCGGTTGTCCGCGTGGGACTTGAGCTGGAGGATCGCGCCCTTCGTCAGCGCCTCGTCGCTCGCGACACCGACCTCGAACTGGCCGAGCTTGCCGTTCGATGCCTGCGCGTAGATCCGAGCCGTAACGGCAAAGTCGTCCACGCACGAAAAACGAAGCCCTGCAAGCCCCGCCGCGCCGAAGAGCGACGACACGACGTCGTCGTAGACCTTCATCTGTCGCGCCGGAACGTCGAACGGGATCGGGGTCACCCCCGCGTTGTCGATGTTGCCAACCGGTAACAGGTATGCCTGCACCGTGATCGCCTTCGTGTAGGAGGGATTGAAGATGCGCGCGTCGGTCCGGAATACGCCGACGCTGCCGGCGATCGGGACGTAGACGTCTTTCGCGTCGGCGGTGGGTACGAGAACCAGGAGAACGAGAATCGCGAAAATGACCGGATTGCGCACAGTTCCTCCGAACAGGGTTCTCCCTCAGACGGTTACGCCTGCGGGTTCGTTTACGGAATCGGGTTCGATGTGCGGTCTAAAACAGCGCCGGCTCGGTGTACGTTCCAAAGACCTCGCGAAGCGCGACGGAGATTTCCCCAACTGTTGCATACGCCTTCACGCAGTCGACGAAATACGGCATGGTGTTCTCGGTTTCGCTCTCCGCCGCCTTCTTCAGCGCGGCAAGCGTCCGTTCGACGGCGGCGCCGTCGCGCCTGGCCTTGACCGCGGCCAGTAGCTCGAGCTGCTCTCGGGAGGCCGCTTCGTCGATGTAGAGCGTGTCGAACACCTCGTCGTCTTCGACCGTGAGGTCGTTCACGCCGACGATGATCTTCTCCTTCGAGTCGATCGCCATCTGGTAGCGGTAGCTCGCGTCCCAGACTTCCTTCTGCGGGAAGCCGGCCTCGATCGCCTCGACCATCCCACCGAGGGAGTCGATCTTCTCGAAGTATTCGAAGGCGCCCTTTTCCATCTGGTCGGTCAGCTCTTCGATGAAGAACGAGCCGCCGAACGGGTCGATCGTGTTGATGACGCCCGACTCGTGGGCGATGATCTGCTGGGTCCGGAGCGCGATGCGCGCGGAACGTTCGGTCGGCAGCGCGAGCGTCTCGTCGAGCGAGTTCGTGTGGAGCGAGTTCGTCCCGCCCATCACCGCCGCGAGCGCCTGGAGCGTCACGCGCACGACGTTGTTGTACGGCTGCTGCGCCGTGAGCGAGC
>JAMPYE010000138.1 GCA_023700825.1 Thermoanaerobaculia bacterium
CCTCTTCGCAGTCGCCTTTGCCCGAGGGCGGCTTGCCAAATCGAGCGAGCGTTGCGGCAATGGAAAAGAAGGGCGACCCACCGCGTCGCCCCTACGAAACGGTCACGCATCGCCTGTAGCCTGCTAGTCGCCTCTCGCCTCTCGCCTTTCGCCTCTCCCCTCATCGCCTTTCGCCTCTCGCCTCTCGCCTCCGGGCGTACACTCGTATCGATGCACGACGACCTTCAGCGGCTCTGGTTTGCCGGGCTGCCGGTATCGGGACGGGTCGCGCTCGACGAGCGCGACAGGCTCCGGCTGCGCCGGCTCGTCCGTTCGCGCCGCACTCTCGCCGGCGCCGCGTTCCTGGGCGGGCCTGCCGCAATCGCACTCCTCGGCTTCACGGTGGCGATCAGCACGCGCGCGCTGCGCCGTGACCTGGGCGCATCGGCGGAGACGGCCTTTTCCGCGGCGGTGGTTGTAGGCATCCTGTTCACGCTCTTCGCCGTCCTTCCCGTCTCGATCCTCGTCGCGCGCGACGCCTGGCGGCAGTACCGCGTTGCGGTGCGCGCCCAGCGAGGCGGAGCGCTCTATCGCTGCCGCGGGCCGATCGCCGACGTGGTGGTCGATCGCAGGACCTGGGAGAGGATCGTCGACAGCGGCCTGCTGCGCGGAGCCGAGCTCGAGCTCGACGTCTTCGACGACTCGGGGCTCCTCTGGCGCATCGGCGGCGTCGAGGTCGACCGCTGGATCCAGCTGCCGCGAGGGGTGACGACGTCGACGCCCGAGTATGCCGCGATCGCGTCGCGATGGACGAAACCGATCGAGACGCCGACGGGCGTGATCGACTACAACCGCCGCGGGCTCTCGGACGGCGAGCTCGCGGAGCTGCGCGGCAGCGCGCCGAGCGTCGGCGTGCTGCGCGGAACGCTCATCGCCGCGGTGAACCTCCTGGCGCTCGCGAACGCGGCCGAGGTGCTTCGCGGCAACGGCGAGCCGCTGCAGACCCTGCTCGCGCTCGTGATTGCCGTGTGGGCCGACGTCGAGCTCGCCAGCCTCGTCAACATTCGGAGAAGGATCGACGCCGACGCCCGCGAAGGCTGGGTGGCAATCGTGAAGTCGAAGGCGGACGAGCCCGAAGCGCCGCGCGAAGGCGCGGTGGTCGAGTATCTGCCTCGCACCGGCCTGGAGTGGACCGTCGACGGGCTCCCCGCCCCGTGGCGGCGCATCGCGGCACGACGGCCGGTCTCGCCCTCAGCGAGCTGAGGGACCGATCGTCCCAGCCACGATCCCTCGCGCGATCGTGGCCGCGCCCGCGGGATCGAGTGCGGCCGCGCATCGCGCGATCCGCGCGAAGTCTTCCCTCAGCAACGCCCCGACGCGGCCGGCTCCCGGCCACGCGCGCGCCACGATGTAGCGGTTGCGCGTCTGCAGGAAGAGCCGGCGGCCCCCGAGACGATGCGCAGTCGCGCTTCCCGTGTGTACCGCGAGGCGCTCGCCGCATAGGGCGAGAGTCCAGCCCCGCGCGCGCAACCGCGCCGAGAGCTCGACGTCCTCGTAATAGGCGAAGAGGTCCTCGCGGAGCACGGCGCCGCCCGCGGCGACATCGCGCAGCGCCTCGCGGCGATAGAGCGCCGCGGTTGCGGAAACTCCCCACGGATCTCCGGCGAGGGCAAGTTCGCTCATCGGTGAGCCATGCAATGCCTGGCGAATCGTCCCGTCGCTCACGTCGATCCCCGCGCCGTCGACGCTCCCGTCGGGAGCGACGATCACGCCCTGGGCGCCGGCGAGCCGCGGCTCCGCGTCGAACATCGGCCGCAGCGCCTCGACCCAGCGCGGATCGAGCACGACGTCGTTGTTGACGAGCCCGACGAACGGCTCGCGGCAGAGCCGGAGCGCCGCGTTCACTCCACCCGTAAAGCCGAGGTTTTCGGGCGAGCGGGCGATCTCGAGCTCGAACGGCCAGGCTCGGCCGCGCAGCCGCTCTTCGACCGGCACGCGCGACCCGTTGTCCCACACGACGAGTCGCGCGACGGGCCGGCTCTGCGCCGCGATCGACCCGAGGCAGCGGTCGAGATGCTCGTCGCCGTCGAGGTCGAGCACGACGAGCTCGACGTCACTCCGCGTCGATGCGGTCGACAACCGGATCTCCCTTCACGCATCGGAGAGTGTAGCGGCCAGGCGTCCTCGGGAGGTCGATCGCGACGGGGGAAAACGAGGCCCCGGTCGGCGCGAGCTCGACGCGGCGGCCGCCGATCTCGATCGTCGCCGGCGCCTGCGCGCTGTACCAGAGCGTCGAACGTCCTCCCGCGAAGAGGAACGACGCGCTCGCGCCTTCGCCGAACGACCAGCCACCGCGGAACCGGAACCGCGCGACGGTCCACTCTTCGGGGTAGAGCGAGCCCCCGTCGTGTCGGACGTGCGCGTCCTCGAGCTCGACGCGCTCGCCCGGTCTCCGCGCGACGGCGAATCCCGTGGTCAGGACAATCGCGAGCACCGCCGCGACGAGCGCCGACGACGGGCGCCAGGCTGCGGTGCGCGAGCGCCTCGCGAGCGACCACGCGACGAGCGCCGCCAGCACGACAATCGCGACTGCGGCGGCTACGTTAGGCCGGATCGTGCTCGGTACCAGGCGCGACGCGTCTGCGCCCGATGCGCTGCTGATCCACCGCCCCCAGACGCTCTCGCCCGTCGCGATCTGGAACAGGCCCGTCGGGAAGGCGAGCCCGTGGATCGTCAGCCCCGCGGACCAGATTGCGGCGACGATCACTGCGCCGCGCGACGTGATCCGTTCGATTGCATGGGCCGCGAGCAGCGCGAAGAGTGGCAGGAAGACGACGACGTAGCGCAGCGGCGGTGACCAGCCTCCGTGCCACTCCGAGCGCGGGAAGAGAAGCAGGAGGTACGGCGCCGCGGCGATCAGGCCGAGCTTCGCACTCGCGCCGAGATCGCGCCATCGCAGCGCGGCCACGAGCCCGAGCAGCCATAGCGGCGCCTGGAAGAGCAGTCCCGCCTGCCCGTCGACGAGCATCCCGGCGGTGCCCTGCAGGTAGTTCCGGGCCGTGAACACGTCCTCCGGGTCGAACATCCGCAGCGCGAGGATCTGCGGGTAGAGCGCGAGCACGGCGGCCGCCGGAATCGCGAGCAACGCGAAGACGACGAGCGCCTTCTTCCTGGACTCGCGGTAGAGCAGCATCCATCCCACGACGAGAGCGACGGAAACGATCGCAAAGCGCAGCTTCAGCAGGGCAAGAAGGACGATGGCGATCCCCGCCCGCGAGCGGCGGCCCTGCCTCGCCGCGCGCAGCGCCTCGGAGAAGAGGAGCGCGGCAGGCGCCTCCGGCCAGATCCGCGTCGCATACGCGAGGAGCGGAGGCCCGAACGCGAGCAGCGGGAAGACGACGAGAATCGTCCGCCGGGAAACGCCCTCCTCTTCGAGCAACAGGAGCATCGACGCGACTGCGAGCGCCGCGAACAACGCGATGGTCGCCACGGCTCCATGAAGCCCGCCGGCGAGATAGCCGGGGACGAGCAGGAACGAGAGGAGAGGCTCGTGACGCGAGTATTTCTCGCCCGCCGGGCCGACCGGATCGCCGAACTGCGGCACGAGGTCGGTCCGCCGCGTTGCCGACCGTTCGAGCGAGGTGAACTGGTTCCGCAGGTCGACGTCGCCGTCCCGCACGATCGACTCCGTCACGAGCAGGTAGAACGGCTCGTCACCGTCGACCGGCGCGCGAAGCACGAACGGCACGAGCGCGACGTAAACCGCTCCGGCAACGAGCGCGCCCTTCCACGGGGCCCACGCGAGCTCTTCCGACTCGTGGTTCCCCGCGAGAAAGAGCGACAGCGCCACGAGCTTCGCAACCATGAACACGGCGAGCGCGACGTCGGGCTCGAGCGAGACCGAAAGCCGCGGAAGCAGGAGCCAGAGGGCCAGGGCGAGCGCGGAGACTCCCGCGTCGAGCATCGCGAAGCGGCGGCGCAGCTCCCCGCGCACGATCGCGAGCGGCGCAAGGCTGGTCGCGGCGGCGAAGATCGCGAGGCTCACGAGAATCGTCATCGGCGCACCACCGAAACCGACTCGAGATGCAGCCGCCCTCGATCCGGGAGCGACCGCGCCGCCGTAAGGCGGAGACGCGAGACTCCCGGCATCGAAATCTCGACCGTGCCCGATCCTCCGAAGAATGCCTGGTGGCCGTACTCCGCGACCTTCGCCCCGGTCGACGACGGCCAGTCGTTTCGAGCCGCGAAGTAGTGCCCCGGTCGCCCAAGCCCCCAATCGGCGAGATCGCCGACGACGAGCTCGCGACGAACTACGCGCCCCGAGCGATCGATCGCTTCCAGCGTTCCGACCGGCGTCCCCGGCTCGAGCGCGGTGAGGTTGCCGCCCGAGAGCCCCACGCGCAGCTCGTTCCCTGCTGGCACGTCCACCTCGTGCGCCTCCCCGGCCGCGAGCACGGCGCTGGTGTCGACCGGCTCGAGGCGCGGCCCTCCTCCCGCGACGAGGGCGACCGCGACCACCAGCGCGATCGACGACGCCGCGGCCGCGATCGCCGGGAAGCGCCTCGCCGGCACCGCGGCGAGCGCGACGACCGCCACCGCAACGACCTGCACGATCGGCAGCGGCAGCGGAAACCGGGACGCCACCGCGCCGGAGTAGCCCACGAGCGAGAGCATCGCGATCGAAACGACGATCGCGACGGTCGGAACGGCCGGCTTCTCGCCTGCGCCACTCCCCTGCCGGCCAACGGCCAGGAAGTCATCCGCGAGGACGATGGCCAGCGCCGCGATCATGTAAAGCGCGCCGAGCGCCGGCCTCAGCATGATCGCAGCGGCCGCGAGGGAGACCGCCGTGATCCGCGCGGGACGCGCGAGCAGGGGAAGCCGCAGCGCGCTCTCCGGCGCCCACGCGAAAGCTGCGAGGGCCCCGGACGCCAGCGGGAGAGCGCCGAAAGGTGCCGCGGCCAGCGCGGCGTGCGCCGGCCGCCTGCGGCGGTCGATGAGAGGCTCGACAAGCTCCGACAGCAACCCCGAGGCGAGAGTCAGCGCTGCCATCGGCCACGCCCAGCGTCCCGCGAGCACGGCCGTCCCGACGACTGCCGCCACCGAGAAAGGGCTCGGCCCGCGCAGCACGGCGAGCACCGAGGCGAGCAGCAGGGGGAAGAGGGTCGCTTTCAGCGGCTCGAGGGGCGTCACGATCCCGACTGCGAGACAGGCGACGAGCGCGCCTGCGCCGATTCCCTCTCTCCCGGCAAGCGACAACGCGAGGATCAGTGTCCCGAGGATCACGACCGCCTGGGCCGGCGCGAGTTCCGCGCTCCATGGGACGAGACGCATTGCCGCCACGCAGGAGGCCAGGAGAACGAGCGCCTCGCCGAGCTGCAGCCGTCCGCCATCGCCGATGGAGCGCACGACGAAGGTCCCGGCGGTGACCGCGAGCGTGATGCCGTAGAGAAAGAACCGCAGCTGCTCGTCGACGACGCCCATGCGCCACACCAGGAGCAGCGGAATCGCGAAAGCGAGCGTCGCGTCGCCGAAGCGCCGGCCCTCGAGATACGCGATCGCCGCGATCGCCGCCGCATAAAGCGGGAGACCCGCGTCCACACCGCCCTCGTTACGCAGGCCCATGGAAAGCGCCATCACGGCCGCCACCCCGGCGACGAGCGTCGCGGCCAGGCGCGCGCGGAGGTGAGTCTCGGAAGGTGGCGTCATCGTCTCAGGTGATGGGGAAGCGTCGCCGGCTTGCACTGGAGCGGGAGTCGACCGTTGGCGATCATCGATCTCCATTCAGGAGGTCACTCCGAGCGCCGGTCCCGGGAATCGAAATGGAGAATGTCGAATGAAGAATGGAGAATGAAGAAGCGACGGCGCGCTCCCGGTGCTCTCTTCTTCATTCCTCATTCGACATTCTTCATTCTTCATTTCGGATTCGGTGCAGCTGCCCGGCTTGGGCCAGGCGACGGCAAACGCCACATTCTCCTATTACGGACGCGGGCCCCGGGCCGTCGGGTTCCGTACCCAGTCGGCGTCGAAGCCTTCGATCGTCTCCGCCGTGAGCTGCGATTTGTAGACGAGTCGCGCATCGCCCGTGAGCTTCACCTGGCTGATCGCCTGCGCTCCCTCCGCGCCCCCGAGGTCCATCTCGACCGTGTACCGGATACCGCTCCGCGTGAGCACGGTGATCGAGCGGTCGACGAGGCCGCGCAGCGCCGAGACGCACGACGACGCGACGACGCCCGAGCCGCACGAGAGCGTCTCGGCCTCGACGCCCCGCTCGTACGTCCGCACCGAGATCTCCGATCGCGATTCGACCGAGACGAAGTTGACGTTCGCTCCCGCCGGCGCGAGCTCCTGGTGGCGCCGCAGCGTCCTGCCGAGCGGCTCGATGTCGCGAGCCCAGAGGTCGCCGACCACATACGTCACGAAGTGGGGCACGCCGACCAGGATGAAGCTTCCTTCGGCCACCATCCCGCCGGGAGTCTCCAGCGGCATTCGGGGCACGTAGTCGCGCGGCGCGCCGAGGGTCAGGGCGACCGCCGATTCCTGAATCTCGGCGCCGACGACTCCCGCGTCGGTCTCGATCGTCATGCGCCGCGGGGCGATGACGTTCAGGAACGCGAAGCGTGCCGCGCAGCGCGTCCCATTGGCGCAAAAGTCGGCCCGCGAGCCGTCGGAGTTGAAGTAGATCATCCGGATCGTCGCCCGGGCCGAGCCTTCGACGAGAATCAGCCCGTCGCCACCGACCGAGAGCCGCCGCGTGCAGATCTTCCGCGCGAGCCCCTCGCCGTCGGTGATCGCTCGAGAGCGGTTGTCGATGACGACGAAATCGTTCCCTCCCCCTGCCATCTTTGAGAATTCGAGCGGCGGAGCCTTTGCGTCAGCAGTCTGTCGGGATCGTCGGAGCATGTCTGGAACGGGCTCGGGACTGCCGTCGCGCCGCCCGGAGGCGGGCGCGCCCGAGGCGCCGCGCCGACATTTTGTCACCTCCCTGTCCTTTTCCCGAAATCCGGCCGTCCTCTCCTCTGTTCGTCTAGGAGCGAAAGACCCTACCCCGGAGGAATGACGTGAATCGACTCCTGACTCTCCTGCTCGTGCTCGGCGCAGCGATGCCGCTCGGAGCCGCCGACACCCCGAAGCAGCCGACCGAGGACATCTCGAAGCTCGTGGAGAGCATCGACGTTCGCGTCATCAGCGTCGACGTCGTCGTCACCGACAAGAAGGGCAATCCCGTCACCGGCCTGACCAGGGACGACTTCCTGGTCTTCGACAACGGCCGCCAGCAGCCGATCTCGAACTTCTTCGAGGTCGTCGAGCGCGAAGTGATCGATCGCGCGAAGCCGGCGACGGCGGCGGCCGAAACCGCCCCGGTGGCGCCGTTCGTCGGTGCCCGCGCGCTTCAGCGCAGGTTTATCTTCTTCATCGACAACCTCTCGCTGGCCCCGTTCAACCGCAAGCCGGTCTTCAAGGAAATGCAGAAGTTCATCGACGAGAACCTCGTCGAGGGCGACCTCGCCATGATCGCGACGTTCAACCGCGACCTGAAAGTCCGCGTCCCCTTCACGAACGACCACGCGTTTCTCAAGCAGACGCTCGACATCATCGCGGAGGAGAACTCGTTCGGCCTGCAGAACCAGGCGGAGCGGCGCAGCTCCGAGACGCAGATTCAGGACGCCCGCACCTACGAAGAGGCGGTCGGCGTGGCGCGAAGCTACGCGTACTCGGTCGAGAACGACCTCCGCCAGGCGGTCAACTCGCTCCGGAGCCTGATGACGACGCTCGCCGGTGTCGACGGCAAGAAGATCATGGTCGTCGCGTCCGAGGGGCTGCAGATTCAGCCGGGTCGCGAGCTCTTCTACTACATCGACGAGATCGCCGGGCGCAAAGGCTGGCGATCGAGCTCCTCCGTCTACCTCGAGGCGACGAATTTCAACTCGAAGTCGCTCATCGAGTCGGTCGCGCAGGCGGCGAACGCGAACGGGGTCACGCTCTACACCCTTCACGCCGGCGGGCTCGGAGCCAACAGCTCCGCGAACACCGCCGAGAACCAGGGCGCGACCTCGCCGATCGTGCAGAACGCAGCGCTGACGAACAGCACCGAGTCGCTCCGGATCCTCGCCGCGATGACCGGAGGCGTGGCCACGACCGGCACGAACAACTTCGGCGGAGCCTTCGAGCGGATCAAGCGCGACATCAACTCGTACTATTCGCTCGGCTACCGCTCGGGCGTCGAGCGCGTCGATCGCCAGCGCTCGATCGAAGTCCGGCCGAAGAACAAGAACCTCGTCGTTCGCTCCCGCAGGTCGTTCGTCGAGAAGTCGCTCTTCACGGAAGTCAGCGACAAGGTCATCGCCAACGTCTTCTACTCCGCGCCGGAGAACGACCTGGGCATCGTGGTCACCACCGGGCAGGCGCGTGCCGCCGGCAACGACAGGTACACGCTTCCGCTCGAGATCCGGATCCCGATGGAGAAGCTCGCGTTCATCCCGACGGGCGAAGGCCTGAGGGGAGGCTTCTCGGTCTTCTTCGTCGTGGCCGACGAGCGTGGCGACATGTCCGACGTTCAGCAGCAGAGTCACCCGATGACGCTTACGGAAGCGCAGGCGAAGGACCTCGCCGGAAAGCACTACACCTACACGGTCGAGCTCCTGATGAACAAGGGCCGCAATCGGATCTCGGTGGCGCTGGTGGACGAGGCGACCAAGCAGATCGGGTACGCGACGCGCGAAGTGCTCGCCGCCGACCTCCGCTGACCCGCACTTCGCCGCCATGCCTCGCGTTCTCCTGACGATCGAATACCTCGGCACGAGGTACGCGGGCTGGCAGCGCCAGGACAACGCGCTCGCGGTTCAGGAAGTCGTCGAGGACGCGCTCGCCTTCGTCTGCAAGGAGCCGGTCGTGGTCCACTCGTCGGGGCGGACCGACGCCGGCGTCCACGCCCTCGGCCAGCGCGCGCACGCCGACATCCCGTACGACATCCCCGACCACGGCCTGATCCTCGGCATCAACTCCCGCCTGCCGCGCGACGTCCGCATCCGCGCGGTCGAGCGCGTCGCGCCCGACTTCCACGCCCGCTTCTCGGCGAAGCGGAAGACCTACCTCTACCAGATCTGGAACGACCCGATCGCGAACCCGTTCTTCGACCCGACGCACGCCCACGTGCCGCGACCGCTCGACGCGGAGAGGATGCGCGAGGCAGCGAGCGCTCTCGTCGGCCGGCACGACTTCAAGTCGTTCAGCGTCCCCGAGCCCGAGGTGAACTCGACCGTGCGTACGATCTCCGCGGTAGAGATTACGGAGAAGCGTCATCGCGTGCAGTTCCGCGTGACTGCCGACGGCTTCATCCGCTACCAGGTGCGGCGAATGGCGGGAATCCTGATCGAAGTCGGAACCGGCGCACAGCCGGTGACCGCCGTCGCCGACGCGCTCGAGCCGAACTTCGCCGAATCGCGCTGGACCGCCGACGCGCGCGGGCTCGTACTTGAGAGCGTGGAGTACACGGAGCGCGGCTAAGCGCAGAGGGTGCGGTTGCGCAGCGCTGTGTGGCGCAGGCACTCCTGCCTGCGCGCGGCGCGAAGCGCCGCACTGATTCCCACGGAATCCTCGTCTGAGACGCGCATGCCGCACCAATCCACCTCAAACGCGAGAATGCAGTCGCCTCCGGCTACGCGCAGGCAGGAACCGATGGGGTCGGAGCCACAGTTTCAAGTATTCC
>JAMPYE010000139.1 GCA_023700825.1 Thermoanaerobaculia bacterium
CTCCTGCCTGCGCGCGGCGCGAAGCGCCGCCGCGTGAAGGTGCCGGAGTCTGAAACGTATCGGCCGCCTTCGGCGGCGCGCAGGCAGGAGTGCCTGCGCCACATTCGACTCGTCTGCGCCGTCTACTGCGGCGCCGGCATCCCCATCGCGGCCCATTCTTCCTTCGCAGGGCCGTAGATGCCGGGGACCATCAGGCCCGCCTGCCGCATGAGCACCGTCATCTGGCCTCGATGGTGCGCCTGGTGAAGGATGAGCGAAGAGAGGACATCGCCCTTCTTCCAGGTCTGGCCGTACATCGATACGTCGTCGCCGAGGCTCGCGTCGCTCCAGGTCGCCGGAACGACCTTCGCAACCGATTTCGCGGCCTTGTCGAATTCGTCGGCGATCGCGCCGGCACTCGCCGGTACCGGTACGTCCTCGCCGGGCGCGTCGACGGGAAGCGCCGCGTGCTGCGGCATCTCTCCGAGAGTCTGCACGATGTGCCAGGCGAGAAAGCCAAGCGAACGACCCTCGGGAGTCACTCGCTGCGCGAGGCTGGGATCGGTGAGCGCGCGGAAGATCTTGAGCGTCGCCTCGTGCTCGTACGACCACGCCGCGGTGAATGCTGCAATCGACTGGATCATGGCGGTGAACCTCCTGGTTGATCTGTGCAGGCGATCTTATGGTCCGGGAGGGCGCAAGTCGATCATTCGCCGGGTGCCGCCGCCGTCGATGCCAGCGAACGGATCCGCGGATACAATCCGGCGGAGCCGGGTCCACGCATCAATTGCCCCCAATTGATCCTGATCGCGGTACCTCGACTCCGCCAGAGACGGATTCGTGTATGAGCCGCCTCTACGCGGCGGCCTCGCTGCTCGCGGCGGTCTCGGTCCAGATCTCGTCGATGACGATCTTCTGAGCGTCGGCCATGTACTCGCGTACCGCGTTCGCGTCGCCGACGGAGAGCGTGCCCGAGTAGCCCATGCGCTCGGACGAGTAGAACTCGAAGTAGGTATCGTCGGAGAAGAGGAGAAAGACCTGCTGTCTGACCGGACCGCCCTGTTTCACGATGACTCCCGTGATGGTTTTGCCGATCAGCGACCGAATCGAGGCTTTCATGGTGTCGTCCTTTCTCGAGTAATCCGTACGGTGTTTCGTCGCAGAGTGACGACTGGCGGCGGCGAAGGCCGATGGCGCCGCGCAGCCCGTCTACGACATTCGACTGGGATTCACGCGGACTGCGCGTACTGGAACTGCACGTGAGCCGGTGCGGTGATGGCCGTCTCGATCCCGAAGCGTGCGGATGCGTAGAACGGGAGATCCTCGCGATCGAGGCGATAGATGTGGCGACCATCTTTTACCGAGACGGTCGAGAGGATGCCTTCCCCTTCGCCGTTCACGAGCAGCACGTCGCCCCGGAACTCGCACGCGATCTCACTGAGGAACTCGAGAAACGTACGCGCGGAGACCGACTGGTCGAAGATGACCGCGTTGATTTCCTGCGCTCCCGGGCCGTTGGTTCTCCGAACCGAGGCGAGAACCACGTCGGGGATGGTCGTGTAGAGGACCTGGAAGCGGTCGCTCGCCTCCGACCAGTCCACGAAGCTCTTCTTCCGGGTCGTGCAGACGAAGATGATCGGTTCGTTCTCGTTCATGGCATGACCTCCTGCGATGGAAGTCATACCGCGACGCCATTTGATACAGGCCCCGGAAAGATCGGCGCAGGCCCGGTGCCGCTCAGGCCTTCTTCCGGAGGTGGGCGTAGACGGTCGACGGGCTTACGAGAAGCAGACGCGCCGCCTTGCGAACGTTTCCCCCGGTGGCATCGACAGCACGGCTGACGTAGTCGGTCGTGATCTCGTCGAGCGGCCGGATCGAGGCCTCGTCGAGCTTCTCCTGCCTGCCGCCGCCGGACCGGCGCGTGGTGCCCGAGCCGATCATCAGGTCGTCGGCCAGGATCTCGTCCCCTCGCGCCACGAGAAGAGCCCGCTCCAGGACGTTGCGCAACTCGCGCGCGTTCCCCGGCCAGGAGTGGGAAGAGAGCTTCGCCATCGCGCGGGCCGAGATGCGCAGCGTCCGCGTTCCAAGGTCACGCGAGAGTTGGACGAGCAGATGGTCGGCCACGAGAGGAATGTCCTCGGCTCGCTCGCGCAGGGGCGGCATGCGAAGCCGGATCACGTTGAGCCGGAAGAACAGATCCTGCCGGAAGCGCCCCTCGGAGACTTCCACTTCGAGGTTCCGGTTCGTCGCGGCCACGAGACGCACGTCGACGCGAATGTCACGAAGCCCGCCGACACGCCGAAACGTCTTGTCCTCGAGGACCTTCAGCAGGCGCGCCTGAATCGACGGCTCGAGCTCGCCGATCTCGTCGAGGAAGAGCGTGCCGCCCGAGGCGATTTCCAGCAGGCCCTGCTTGGTCGCGAACGCGCCCGTGAAGGCTCCCTTCTCGTGGCCGAAGAGCTCCGACTCAAGCAGTTCGCGGGACAGTCCCGCGCAGTTCAGCTCCACGCGGGGCGCGCCGCGGCGGAGCGACACCTCGTGCAGAAGCTTCGCGACGAGTCCCTTGCCCGTTCCCGACTCGCCTTCCAGCAGCACCGGGGAGGGCGCGGAGGCGACACGGTGGATCATCTCGTTGAGCTCCCGGATCGCGTTCGACGTTCCGGGAAGGACCGGACTCTCGACGGCGAGCTCTCTCTGCAGCGCAGCAACCTGCCGGCGAAGGACGGACGACCGTCCCGCCTTCTCGAGCAGCGCGTCCAGGCTGTCGATGTCGAAGGGCTTCTGGACGAGCGACTCCGCTCCCGAACGCATCGCCCGCACCGCGATCTCGATCGTCGCGCCGCCCGACATCACCACGACCGGCGTCGATTCGGATCGCGATTTGATCTCGTCGAGCACGTCGAGCCCTGAGATGTCGGGCAACAGGATGTCGAGGAGTACGACGTCGGGCGACGTCTCATCGAATTTGCGGAGCGCGTCGCGTCCCAGCCCCGCTCCGATCACGTTCCATCCGAGCCCGGTGAGTTGCGCGCAGAGCTCGTCGAGAAGCTCTGGTTGGTCGTCGACGACAAGGATGTGTCCTCGGTTCATTGCCTCACCCGTGGCGAAGAGTGTACCGGATTCGGGCGTCCCGGCTTTTCGAAAATTGGACACTGTCCGAATTTCGAACATCGCCAACTATCGAAAGTTGCAGTTAACTCATTGTAAATACAGGCATTGCATGTTTTTTTAACCGGGCACGGATCTTGGACTTCATCGGGACAGCAAGGAGATGCCCCCATGAACGAGATCCTGACCACCGACCAAGAAGCCCGGACCGTCAACGCCCGAATCGCGGGAGTCGCGCTCGAGGACGCCGGCATCGACGAGCCGGATGGCGAGTCGGCAGACATCGAGGAGCTTCATCGCTCGTTGAGGAAGGTGCTCTTCTCGATTCCGCTTCGTCGTTACGGGCTGTCGACCGACGAAGCCGAGGAGCTCGTCCAGGAAGCGTGGCTGCTCTTTCTCGAGAAGCGCCGCGAGATCAGGAAGGCACGCCCCTGGCTCACCGGCACGGTCGCGAATCTCTGCAAGCAGGAGATTCAGCGCAACCGCCGCGGCCGGGAAACGCAGCTGGCGATCGACGAGGACGGCCTCGAGCTCGCCGACGAGCGCCCGCAGACGAACACCGACGTGCTCGCGATTCGCGAGGTGCTCGGTCGCACGGACGAACGAACCAGGAATCTCTGCACGCTCATCGGGATGGAAGGGCTCTCGTACGACGAGGTGAGCGCAGAGCTCGACATGCCGCTCGGCAGCGTCGGGCCGCTCTACATCCGTGCCAAGCAGCGGCTGCGCAAGCAGCTCGAAGTGAGGAACTGACGATGACGCCGCCGAATGGAGCGTCAAAGGGAACCTCCGCGCTGCTCTGGATCCGCTCGCCCGAGAGCGAGACCGACCTCGCGGCGTTTCCCGCGCGTGGAGGTGGCGTCAGGATCCTCGATCCCGACACGGCCCCCGAGGCAATCGCGGCCCTCGCGCGCGACCCGGAGCGAAGCCACGCCGTCGTCGTCCTCGAGTCGGGCGTCCGCGGGTTCGAGCATCTCTGCGCGCGCCTCTCGGCGATCAACCCCGCGCCTCGCGTCGTGATCATCTACCCGAAGACTCGCGTGCTGCGGAGTGCGATCCCGATGCCCGACTTCGCGCACGCGTAGTTCGGAGGCCGGCTCTCGTTCGTCACCGCTGCGACGAGGAGCCGCGGGTCGAGCTCGTGGCGGAAGTCTTCTCTCCGCAGCGCTCCGACGTTCAACTTCGCCGTGCCGATTGTGCGCAGGGTACGCCGCCCGTCATGCGGGAGCGATCTCCCGGCGGCGCCGCAGTCAGCTGCGTCCAGACGACCGACCACGTATCATGAGGCGATGGTCAGGGCGATTCGGAGAGCTGCTGCGATCGCCAGCGTCTGCGCTGATCCGGCGGGCTGCACGTGCCGCGATGTCGCGTACTCCGTTGCCGGTGCGTAATCGAATGTCTCGATCCGACGACAAGGTATCGCTCGCGAGTCCTCCACACAGTTGGAGCGTCATCACCATCGGGATCGTCGCGTGCACGATCGCCCTGGTTCTCGCGGTCGCGATCTACCTGCTCGCCGTCGTTCCCGGGAGTCGAAGTGAAGCGACTGAACGGTGGCGGCGCGAGCTCGAGCTGAGCGCCGACGTTCGGGAGTCGGCGCTCGAGAATTGGCTCGCGGATCGAATGGCCGACGCGAGGACCATCGCAACGTATCCGTCGGTCGTCGCGCTCCTCCGCGGTGATCCCGAAGCGGGAGCGCCGGGGCAGTTGAATGCGATCCTCGCGGACTCTGCACGGGAGCACTCGATCGACGCGATCCTCGTGCTCGGATCCGCGGGACTCGTGGCGTCCTCGAGCCCGATGGAAGGAGCCGTCGATCCGGGCTGCGCCGACCTCGCCGCTCGAAGCGCAAGTCATCGTGTCGGGATCGTGGAGTTCCGCGTGGTGCGAGGCGTTCCACGCATCGTGGTGGGAACTCCGGTGCGCGCCGCGGAACCGTCCCAACGTGTCGAGGGAACGGTGCTGCTCGTGATCGATCCGCAGCGCTGGGTGTATGGGCTCGTGCGCCTGAAGTCGGAGTGGAGCACCTCGGCCGAAGCCTTGCTGGTGGAGCTCGAAGGCAACTCGGTGAGGTTCGCCAGTCCCCTCCAGGGCCGGACCGATCCTCCGTTGACGTTTCGTTTGCCGCTCGACTCCGAGCGCCTGGCAGCAGCCGCGGCTCTTGCCGGAATCGAAGGATTCTCCCGGTCCGTCGACTACCGCGGAGTGCCGGTCCTGGCAGTCACGAGAAAGCTCTCGAACGCTCCGTGGGGGATCGTTGTCAAAGTGGACGAAGCGGAGGTTTTGCGCGAGGCGTCGGCCCGCTCCCGCCCGATCGGCGTCGGGCTCGTTCTCGGCGCGCTGCTCGCCGGGCTGAGCGTGGCGATCCTGGCGCGGGCGCAGGGTCGCGCTGCGCGGGAAGCTCGCAGGAGGGGCCTGGAGCGCATCGCCCTGCTTCTCGACGCGACCAGCGATGCCGTTCTCTTCGTGGCGCGCGACGGGACGATTCTCGACGCAAACTCCGCCGCGGAGCGGATGTACGGCCGCACGAGGGCAACGTTGAAGGAACTCCGCGTTTCCGAGCTTCGAGCGCCCGGCGAGGAAGATCGCAAGTCGGGAGAGATCGACTCTGCCGACCGCGAAGGGCAGATCGTGTTCCGGGCTCGACACGTGCGCAGGGACGGCTCGCCGTTCCCTGTGGAGGTCAGCAGTCGGGCCGCGGAGATCGACGGCCGGGCCGGCTTCGTGTTGGTCGTGCGTGACATCAGCGATCGGATCGCAGCCGAGTCACGGATCGACCACCTCAACCGCATGCTGCGCACGCTTTCCGCGACGAACGAGTTGATCCTTCGCGCGACGAGCCACGACGAGTTTCTCCAGGAGGTGTGCGAAATCGTCGTGCGCGAGGCGCGCATGCCCCTTGCGTGGATTGGAGAACCCGAGCCTGATGGCTCGGTCACGGTCGTGGCCGCCGCGGGAACTGCCCTGTCGTACCTCGATGCGGTCTCCGTTCGATGGGACGACACGGCCGAAGGTCGCGGGCCGGCCGGCACCGCACTCCGGGAACAGAGAACATCCGTGGTCGCCTCGATCGAAGCCGAAGCTCCCGCCGCCTGGAACGATCGCGCGCTCGCAGCGGGGCTTCGTTCGAGCTTCGCCTCGCCGGTGTCTCCAGCCGGAAGAACCGATGCGGTGCTCTGTGTCTGTTCCGGAGAGATCGGGTTTTTCGTCGACGAGGTTCGTACTCTCGTCGAGGAGCTCGCCACGAATGTCGCGTTCGCGCTCGAGCTGTTCGAGAAGCGCGAGGCCCAGCGCGAGACGCAGGATCTCATCCGCGCCATCGTCGATCGTGCGCCGGCGTCGATTCACGTGATCGACCGGGAAGCGCGCGTCACCCTCTGGAACCCTGCATCCGAGAGGATGTTCGGCTGGAAGGCGGACGAAGTGCTCGGAGAGCGATTGCCGATCATCGCCCCTGGGCACGAACGGGAGTTCCAGGAGCGGTTCGAGCGAACGCTCTCCGGGGAGCCACCGCCCATGGGAATCGTACGTCGCGTCAGAAAGGACGGCTCGGGGATCGACCTGCTCATGAGTGTCGAGGCATTGCGTGACCAGAGCGAGGCGATCAGCGGCGCGCTGGCCGTCGCGGTCGACGTGACCAGGGCGCGCGAGTTCGAGCAGAGGGCGAGCGCGCTGTTCGAGGCGGGCGTGATCGGCTGTCTTTTCGGCGACATTCACGGCGGCATCTTCGACGCCAACGACACCTTCCTGGAGATGATCGGCTACTCGCGCGACGAGCTGCGGGAAGGGCGGATCCGCTGGGATGCGATCACCCCGGTCGAGTGGCTGCCGCTCGACGCGGAAAAGGTGGAGGAGGCGAAGCGAAACGGGAGATGCACCCCGTACGAGAAAGAGTACGTGCGCAAGGACGGCAGCCTGGTCAGCGTGGTCGTCGGCTACCGCCTGCTCGACCCCGACAGAGAGCGCTCCGTGGCATTCATCCTCGACGTTTCGGAGCTTAAGCGAGAGCAACGTGCGCGACGGCGAGCGGAATCGGCGCTGAGCGCGGTGTTCGAAACGCCAGGGCTGCCGATCGTCATCGTCGACGTGAAGGACGGGGATCTGATCCACGTCGAGTGCAATGCGGCCTACGCGGAGCGGTTCGGGCGCTCGATCCAGCAGGTCAAGGGAAGAAGCCTGGGCGAGCTGGGGGTGAATCGAACTTTCATCGCCGAGGCGATCGGGCGCGTGCGCGCGGTCGCAACATCGGGAAAGCCGGAGGTTTTCGAGGCTGGTGTCTCCGACGACGCGCGTCGGTACGTGATCTCGATGGCGCCGCTCTCCGGGCCGTCGCCTTCAGTCGCCCGCGCTCTGCTGGTGATGACCGACGTGACATCGCTGCGCGTGGCCGAGGACGAGTTGCGCCGGCTGAATGCCGAGCTCGAACAGCGCGTCGCGGCGCGGACCGAAGAGCTGCTCGCGGCCAACCGCGAGCTCGAGGCGTTCTCATACTCGGTCTCGCACGACCTTCGCGCCCCGCTTCGCGCGATCGACGGCTTCTCTCGAATCGTCGAAAAGGAATACGGCGAGCGTCTCGACGACGAGGGTCGCCGGCTGCTCAAGGTCATCAGCAACTCGACCCGAGGCATGGGTCAGCTGATCGACGATCTCCTCGCATTCTCCCGTGCGGGACGACAGCCGATCCGGAGAGAGCGGGTGCCGATGGCGGCGCTCGCGAACGGCGCGTGGCTCGACATCCCCCGCGACCAGCGAGCCGGGATCGCGTTTCAGCTCGCGACGCTCCACGACGCCCACGGCGACCCCGCGCTGCTGCGCCAGGTCTGGCACAACCTGCTCACAAATGCGGTCAAGTATTCGGCCCCGAAGAGCGATCGCAGGATCGACGTGGGATCGCGAAACGAAGACGGGAAGACGATCTGGTTCGTTTGCGACAACGGTGTCGGGTTCGACATGAAGTACGCCGCGACTCTCTTCGGCGTCTTCCAGCGGCTCCATTCGCCGAGCGAGTTCGAGGGGACGGGGGTCGGGCTGGCGATCGTGCAGCGCATCGTGCACAGGCACGGCGGCGAAGTGTGGGGTGAAGGCGAGCCCGGAGCCGGTGCCACCTTCAGCTTCACGCTCGGCGCGTGACGGTCGCGCGTTCGGCGGCGAACGTCTCCGCGCGTCAGCGGATCACGTCGACGATGACGTGCGTCGAGGGGACGACGCGGCCGAGAAGCTCGACCAGTCGCTCCTCCTGCACCTGGTCGACCCACGCCCGGCAGTGGAGGTTTCCCTTGCTCGTCGCGAACTGAATCAGACTCAGCCCCAGCGTTTCGTCCCGGGCGACTTCCGAGGCCGCCCGCTCGAGCAGCGCGTAATCGCGCTCGACGATCTGGTCGCGCAACACCGCGGCGATCTTGCTGAAGCCGCGGAGCTCCGCCGTCTCGAGAATCCGCTCGAGATCTGCTGACGCCTTCCGCGGTTCGGTCGCGAGGATGAGGCGGCGACGATCGGAACGCGTCGGCATCATCGGGAAAGCGGCGAGTCCTGGTTGCTCGAGAGACTGGTTCATGGACATGGGGGCTGTCTCCTTCCAAGCCGTGAGTCGTTCTCACGTGCCTTTCAAATACGCAACGCAGTCAATAACGGAGTCACGCCTCCCGGGAGACGCCGAGTCGTCGGTTTGTCGGTATAGTGAGTACGCTGCACGGAGGTTTCCCATCGATAACCTGGACGGGATCCTGCTCGTCGAGGACAATCCCGCCGACGTCGAGCTCACGATGCGAGCCCTGCGGAGCGCGGGAGTCTCGGTTCCCGTCCGTGTGGCGATCGATGGCGCGGAAGCTCACGAGATTCTGTTCGCGCAGCGAAGCTCCGACGTCGATGGTGCCGGGTGGCGGCCCATGCTCGTCCTTCTCGACCTGAAGCTCCCGAAGATCGGAGGCCTCGAGCTGCTCGAGGAGATGAAGGTCGACGAGCGTACGCGGACGATCCCGACGATCGTCTTTTCGTCGTCGCGAGAAGTTGCGGACATCGCCGGAGCCTACCGGCGCGGCGCGAACAGCTACGTCGTGAAGCCGGTCGATTACGAGCGGTTCCAGGCGACCGTCGCGCAAGTCGCCCAGTACTGGATGGGGCTGAACGAGCGTCCCGGGTGAGCTGACACGATGCGCTACTCGAGGCGACCGAACATGCTGCCCGCCACGCTCGCCGATACGGGCGAGCGCTCCTCGTCGCCTGGCGCCAGTCTTTGTTCCGCTCACGGCCGGGGGCGCGACGGCGCATGACGAGCCCGGCCACGGTGGAGCCGGGGCCAGACCGGCGCACGGGACGCAGGCGGCTCGCCGTCTTTGGTCTCGTCGCCATCGTGCTCGTGCTGCTTTTCGTGCTGGTCTACGCGCCGCGCCAGGCCCGCGCCATCCGCGCCTCGAACGAGCGCGAGCTCGCAGCCCACGCCGACGTCTACGAGATCGCGATCCACATCTGGGTCGAGGACCGGCTGGGGGATGCGCTCACTCTCGCAAGGAACACGAACGTCCTCTCCGTGATCGGTCGTGAAACGGTAGGCGGGGAGTGGGAGCATCTGGACACGATCCTGAACGGATTTGCCGAC
>JAMPYE010000140.1 GCA_023700825.1 Thermoanaerobaculia bacterium
ACCCTCGACGGCAAGGTCGAGGTGAAGGACGGCATCAAAGCAGGCGACAAGCTCATCGTTCGCGGTAACGAGGCGCTGCGAGACGGCGTCGAGGTGGATGCGAAGGAGTAGGGGGCGTTGTTAGTTGTTAGTTGTTAGTTGTTAGTTGTTAGTTGTTAGTTGTTAGTTGTTAGTCTGGCTTCATCGGTTGTTGGTTTCCGAAGGACACCGCTCTGGGATCTTGTTTCCGGTCAGTGATGGAACACGCGCAGGTTGGAGAATAGGTTGGAATCTGTAGCGGGAGTCGCAGCTCCGAATCAGTCAGTTCACGCTGCCCGTCTAACAACTAAAAACTAACAACTAACAACCCCATCCCCGACCGAACGGCCCACGACCATGAAACTCACCGAAGCCTGCATCGAGAAGCCCGTGTTCGCGTGGATGCTGATGGCTGCGACGATCGTCTTCGGCGCGGTGGCCGCGTCGCGCATCGGCGTGAGCCAGTACCCCGACGTCGACTACCCGACCATCACCGTCTCGGTGAGCTGGGAAGGCGCCGCGCCCGAGGTCGTCGAGCACGACGTCGTCGAGCCGATCGAAGAAGCGGTCATGCAGGTCGAGGGAGTCAAGTCGGTCACGTCGAACTCGCGCCAGGGAAGCGGCAGCGTCACGCTCGAGCTCGATCTCCGGCGCGACGTCGATCTCGCGCTGCAGGACGTGACGGCGAAGGTCTCGCAGGTCCAGCGCAATCTTCCGCGCGACATCGACCCGCCGGTCGTCTCGAAGTCGAACCCGGAGGACAATCCGATCCTCTGGCTCGGCCTGTCGGGCCCCTACTCGCCGCAGATGCTCTCGGACACGGTGCGCTACCGCGTGAAGGAGCGGATGCAGACGGTGCCGGGCGTCGGCGAGGTCACCCTCGGCGGATTCCTCGAGCGCAACATTCGCGTCTGGGTCGACGCCGACAAACTCGACGAGAAGGGCGTGACGATCGCCGAAGTGTCGCGTGCGATCGCGCGCCAGCACCTCGAAGTGCCCGCGGGGAGGCTCGAGACGGAAGGGCGCGAGATCAGCGTGCGCGTCATGGGCGAGGCCTTCGACCTCGATGGCTTCCGCAGGCTGGTCGTCGCCGAGCGCGAGGGCTCCGCGGTCTACCTCTCCGACGTCGCGATCGTCGAGGACGGCTTCGAAGACGTCCGTCGCATCGCACGCGTCAACGGGATGCCTGCCCTCGGCATGGGCATCCGCAAGCAGCGGGGCGCGAACGCCGTCGCGGTCGCGCAGGGCGTCAAGGCGGAGATCGCGAAGATCCAGGAGACGCTCCCCGAAGGGATGCAGCTCGGGATCAACTTCGACAGCACGACCTACATCGAAGAGTCCGTGCACGAGCTGCAGTTCGAGCTCTTCCTCTCCGTGCTGCTGACGGCGTTCGTGTGCTGGCTCTTCCTCGGCTCGCTCTCGTCGACGCTCAACGTCGTGCTGGCGATCCCGATGTCGCTGCTGGGCACGGTGGCGACGATCTACTTCCTCGGCTTTACGCTCAACACGTTCACCTTGTTAGGCCTGGCGCTCGCCGTCGGCATCGTCGTCGACGACGCGATCATGGTCATGGAGAACATTTACCGGCACGGTGAGATGGGGAAGGACCGCAAGCGGGCCGCGAGAGAGGGCACCGCGCAGATCAGCTTCGCGGCGCTCGCCGCGACGCTCGCGATCGTCGCGATCTTCACGCCGGTCGTCTTCATGCAGGGAGTCATCGGCAAGTTCTTCCTGCAATTCGGCGTCACGCTCTGCGTCGCCGTTCTCCTCTCCTACGTCGAGGCGATCACTCTCGCGCCGGCACGCCTGTCGCAGATGCTCAAGACGTCGCGTGAGAGCCGGAGCCGGGTCGGAGTCGCGGTCGACGACATCTTTCAGTGGCTGGCGGCGAAGTACGCGGGCGTCCTTCGCGTGACGCTGCGCCGCCCTGGGACGGTGCTGATCGTCGCGCTCGCGCTCTTCCTCGCGTCGCTCTACATCTTCAAGCAGCTCCCGAGCGAGTTCGTGCCGTCGCAGGAGCAAAGCAGGATGATGATCCGGCTGCAGACCGCGGTTGGCTCCGACATTCGCGAGACCGACCGTCTCTTCAAGCGCGCGGAGGCCGGGGTGAACGCGCGCCCCGAGGTGGGCCGCGCGTTCGCCGTCGTCGGCGGGATGGGCTCGTCGGTCAACGGCGGGATCATGTTCGTGACTCTGGTGCCTCCCGACGAACGCGAATTGTCGCAGGACGAGTTCACCGCGCTGCTCCGGAAAGAGTTCAACTCGTATCCGGGGCTTCGCGCGGTCGTCCAGGACCTCTCGCAGTCGGGCTTCACGGCGCGGCGCGGCTTCCCGATCGAGTTTTCCGTGCGTGGCCCCGAGTGGGAGGAGCTGGTCAAGATCAGCACCGACGCCAAGGAGAAGCTCACGGCGTCGGGGTTCGCGGTCGACGTCGACACCGACTACCAGCTCGGCATGCCGGAGCTGCGCGTCATTCCGGAACGTGACCGCGCCGCCGACCTCGGCGTCGCGATGGAAGACGTCGCAACGACGATCAACGCTCTCGTCGGTGGCGTGCGCGTCGGCAAGTACTCGGCGGGAGCGAGGCGCGTCGACATCCGGATGCGGCTGCTCGCCGACCAGCGGACGCGCCCGGAGGATCTCGCGAGGCTTCGCGTCAGAACCGCGGGGGGCGAGCTCGTGCCGCTCTCCTCGCTCGTTACGCGCGAGGAGAGGCCCGCGCTCCAGTCGATCATCAGACAGGACCGCGAACGCGCGATCTCGATCTTCGCCAACGTCGCTCCCGGGAAGGCCCAGAGCGACGCGCTCGAGTACGTCGAAACGCTGCAGAGAGAGGTTCCCGCCGGCTACCGGATCGTCCTCGGCGGCGCCTCGGTCGCGTTCCGCGAATCGTTCGGGCAGCTCTTCTTCGCCCTGACCCTCGGCATCATCGTCGCGTACATGGTCCTCGCCTCGCAGTTCAACTCGTTCATGCACCCGGTCACCGTGCTGAGCGTCCTGCCTCTCTCGGTCGCCGGCGCCGCGTTCGCGCTGCTGATCACCGGCAAGAGCATGAACATCTTCTCGATGATCGGGCTGCTGCTGCTGCTCGGCATCGCGAAGAAGAACTCGATCATCCTCGTCGACTACGCGATCGAGCTGCAGCGCGAGGGCGACGACGCGCTGACCGCCATGTCGAAGGCGGGCCCGATCCGGCTGCGTCCGATTCTCATGACCTCGGCCGCGACGATGATGGCGGCCGTTCCTCCCGCCCTGGCGCTCGGACCGGGCTCCGAGACGCGCGGGCCGATGGCCGTGGCGATCATCGGCGGGATCATCGTCTCAACTGCGCTCAGCCTCGTCGTCGTCCCGTCGTTCTTCGTCGTCGCCGACCGAACGAAACTCCGCATGGGCTCGTGGTTGCGCGGGCTTCGCGGAGGAGCCGCAAGCGACGAAGCCGCCAACGCGTAGGCTTTCACGCCGAAAAGCCCCCATCTCCGTATTTTCCCTTCCTTTGGATCCCGGCCGCCGATCCGCAGCGGTGATACGATTCGTATATTCGGCAGCCCGACGAAGTGACGTGCGAGCGCAACTGCGCTCGCGACGCGCTTGCGTCCGCCCGGGAGGATCAGGCATGAGCAAGTTCGTCCGAAACTCGAACCTCAGACTTGCCGCGCTCGCGGCCATCGGCCTGGCCGCAACCGTGCTGACAGCCTGGACGGCGGCGGCCGACATCGTGCCCGGTACGCGTTCGGATGACGCGTTCGACTCGACGAGCGGCACGACGATCCTCGCGCACGACACGATCATCGATCCGATCAACTGCTTCCGAACGAGCGGCGGCTTCGAGGGCGGCCACACGCTGATGCGCAACGGAGGGCTGAACTCGGTGAGCTTCATCGATTTCCAGACTGCCGGCGCGGTCTCGATCAGCGGCGTGCGCCTCTTCGCCCAGAACGACGGCGCCGGGAATGGCTTCCGCCGCACGATGAACCGCTTTCGCCTGCTCGCCGACGTGGACGGGAACGGCTCGTGGGAAACCCTCGTCATCGACGAGCCGGTGAATCCGGACTACAGCACCGAGCCCGGCAACGCCTCCGGGGTTCCCTCGTTTCTCGATCGAACCCTGATCTCGGCCACGGTCACGTCGCAGCGCTGGCGGCTCGAGGTCACGCAGGGGTCGGACGTGCAGCCGTTCGAAGGGGCGCGAGTCGTCGAGGTCGACGCAATCGTGCTCACCGATGTCTCGGCGAGCATTTCGGCTCCCGCGTCGGTGGCGCCGGGAAGCACGCTGACGGTGACGTCGACCGTCTCCAACGTCGGGTCGCTGCCTGCCTACAGCACCAGGCTCGACGTTCCAACTCCGGCGGGCCTGACGTTCGTCTCGAACACCGGGAACTGCGTGACGGCGTTTCCGTGCATGCTCGGCACACTGGGCGTCGGCGGAACGGGCTCGGTGACGACCACCTGGGCAATTCCTGCCGGCTACCTGGCGCCCGATCCGATTCCCGTTAGCGCTACGGCATCCGTCGGCCCAAGCGACACGAATCTCGCGAACAACATGGCAAGTGCGAACGTGACGCTGGCCCCGATCGCCAACCTCTCGATTTCCAAGAGCGCGGCGGCGACCGCGGTGCCCGGAACGACGATCAACTTCATCACCAACGTCTCGAACGCGGGGCCATCGAACGCCCTCGCCGTCTCCGTGGCCGACCCGACGCCACCCGGCCTCGTCTTCGTCGCGAACGCCGGCGACTGCGCGACCGCCTTCCCCTGCAATCTCGGCACGATCGTCCCGGGCGGAACGAGGTCGATCTCGACGGTCTACTCCATTCCCTCCGGCTACACGACTCCCGACCCGCTCTCCAACACGGCGACCGTGAGCGCGTCGACTCCCGACCCGGTGCCGGGCAACAACACGTCGACGGCAACCGCCCCGGTGACCGCCGAGGCGGACCTCTCCGTGCTCAAGGTCGGGCCGACGCTCGTCACTGCGGGCGAACAGGTCATCTACACGATCACGGTCACCAACAACGGCCCCTCGGACGCGGCCGGCGTGGTTCTGGCTGACACCGCTGCCCCCGGCGTCTCGCTCGTCGAGAACAGCGGAGATTGCCTCACGCCGTTCCCGTGCGCTCTCGGAACGATCGCCGTCGGCGCGACGCGCACCGTCACGAGCACCTTCGACGTCTCGCCTTCGTACGGGGGAGACCAGCTCCAGAACCTTGCGACCGTAAGCGCGGCGACGGCCGACCCCTTCGCGGGGCACAACACGTCGCTGGCCGTCGCCGACGCCCACAGCACCGCCGACGTCGCGCTTCTTCTCAGCGCGCCGCAATTCGCCGGAGGCGACACACTCACCTTCGGCATCACGATCCTCTCTCTCGGCCCGTCGAGCGCCCGCGCCGTCAGAATCGACGCCCCACCCGTACCGGGCGTGTCGTTCGTTTCCGCGGACGGGCCGTGCGCAATACTGGGTTTTCCGTGCGTGATCGACGAGATCCCCGTCGGCCCCGGCCTCCTGGTCACCGCGACGTTCCGGATCAGCGGCGTCACGCTGAGCCCTCTCGTCATGACGTTCCGCGCCACGGCGACCAGCATCGAGCCCGACTTCTCGAACAACCAGGCGAGTTACTCCATCGACAGCTGCCCCTCGCCGGTCGAGCTCATCGCGCCCGAGGCCGACCAGGTCGACGTCGCGCAGACGGGCACGCTCCGCTGGGACGCGATCAACGCCGATTCGTTCGACGTCTACCTCGGTCCCCTCGGAACCGGATGCTCGACGCTGCTCGGCTCGACCGCGTCGATGACGTTCGCGTACAGCAGCCTCGCCCGACGCAATCAGTACGAATGGCGCGTCGTCGCGAACAAGGCCGGGTGCCCGACGGGTCCGGTCTCGAGTGCCTGCCAGAGATTCGACAGCGGGCCGCCGTGCCCGCAGAACGGACCGCAGCTTCTCTTCCCGCCCCAGGGAGGTCTCGACTACCTCTCGCCGATCCGCTTCGAGTGGACGGAGGTTCCGGGCGCGGTCTCGTACAAGGTCTGGGCGTCGATCGACGACACGCCTGTCGTCGTGCTTGGGACGAGCACGACCACGGCATTCGTCTACGAGATCATTCCCGGACGGATCGCATGGTACGTGGAAGCCGTCTTCAACGACTGCCCTAACGTCTTCTCGCCGACCTCGGAGTTCACCGCATCGGGATCGTGCGTGACGCGCCCCGCCGTGCTGAGCTCGCCACCGAACGGAGAGACTCTCGGTTCACCGATCACGTTCGACTGGGAGCCGGTCGGCGGAGCCGTCGGCTACAACGTCTGGGTCTCGGTCGACGGCAAGTTCCCGATCGTCGTCGCATCCACGACGATCGAGACCGTCGCGAGCGTGCGCGTGTCGAGCGGCCAGATTCGCTGGTTCGTCGAATCGCGCTTCGACCGTTGCCCTCCCGCGATCTCGGAGATCCGCAGCATCACGGTCCCGCCTTCGCCGGAATGCATCGCGAACGCGAGCCCGGCGCTCGTCTTCCCGCTCCCGGGCGCGAAGGTCCTCTCGCCCGTCGAGTTCCAGTGGAGCGCGGTTCCGGGCGCGATCGGCTACACCGTATGGGCGTCGATCGACGGCGACAGCCCGTCGATCATCGCATCGACGTCGGGCCCGCTGAGCGCCACGCAGGATCTTCGCTCGGGTGAGGTCGTCTGGTTCGTGCAGGCGATCTTCGATCAATGTCCATCTACGGAATCGCCGCAACAGCAGTTCACGATCGTCGAGTCGAATTCGTGCGATCGCGACGTCCCGCGCCTCCTCCTCCCGGTCGAAGGCTCGATCTCGCCGACCTCGCTGGCGACGTACGCGTGGACGCGCGTCAGCGGAGCGAACGAGTATCGAGTATGGGCCTCGGTCGACGGAGGCGCGGCACAGCTGCTTGGCTCGACTCCCGCAACGCTCGAGACGCTCACGATTCCGACGCCGTTCGGCGTGATCGAGTGGTACGTCGAGGCGCTGTTCATCGGCTGCCCTTCGACCGAGTCGACCCGCTCGCAGTTCACGGTGCTCGTGTCCACGTCCTGCTCGCTTCCCCCGGCCGAGCTTCTCGCCCCTGCCGAGGGGAGCACGCAGCCCGACGGCGTCGACATCGACTTCCGCTGGAACGGCGTCGACGGCGCGCTCGCCTACCGCCTCTGGCTCACCGGCGATTCCGGGACACCTACACTTCTGACCACCACCGGGGAGCTGTCGTTCTCCGCGCGCGTTTCGGCCGGCGCCTACAGCTGGTTCATCGAGACGCTCGTCAACGGCTGCCCGTCCGTGTCGTCGGCGCCAGTCTCGTTCACGACGGTCTCCTCCTGTGCCTCACGCGCTCCGACGGCCCTTTCCCCCGGTGACGGAGCGGCCGAGCTCACCTCGCCTGTGACGTTCGTCTGGACCCCGGTCGCGGGAGCGAAGGGCTACACGCTCTGGATCGCGCCGCGCGGGGCGCAGCCTTACTTCATCGGCATTCCTGCCGAACGAACCGAGGCGATCGTCCCGCTCTCGCTCGGCATCACGAGCTGGTGGATCGAGACAGCCGTGGACGGTTGCAACGGACTTGCATCCTCGACGAGCCAGTTCCGCGTGATCCAGCAGGCGCCGTGCGGCGTGCCCGACGCGCCGGCCGCGTCCGCCGTCGCCGAAGTCACCACGGGGGAGAAGTTCAAGCTTCTATGGGATCGCGTGCCCGGAAGCACGATCTACGAGGTTCAGCAGACCTCGAAGATCGACGCGGAAACGGGGCTCCCCGATTTTGCGGGCTCCACCGTGCTGCCGACCACGAACTTCATCGAGTTCACCGCGCCGGCCCTGCCAGCGGGCGCGGCTTCGACGCTCGTCTACTTCCGGGTGCGTGGCATCGCGGACTGCAATCAGCAGCGCGGGCCGTACTCGCGTCCCGTGAGCGTGGTCGTCACCGCGACCGAACAGGCAGGGCAGATCGGGTCGATCGACCCGATCGAACGGTCGCTTCTGCTCTGCGCCACCAACGAGGGCCAGGTCTTCGACTGCTCGACCGCCCCGACGTCGCGCCGGGCCTCCGCCGCGGTCGACGTCACGATCACCCCGACCGAGCCCTGGCTCACGGCGACACCTTCCTCGGGGACGATCCCCACGGGCGGCAGCCTGGTCGTGAACCTCGTGGCCGACCCGTCCCTGCTTCCGGGCGGAACCAGCAGCGCCGTGCTCGAGATCGCGACCGCATCGTCCTCGCGCGCGACACAGTCGGGAGGAAGCTCCTCCGTCGGCGTCTCGGTCGGCCTCGCGTCACCCGTCACACCCGATCCGCGTACGACGCCTCCGCCGTACTCGCTCGTCATTCCCGCGGTCATCCACGCGAACTCGGCGACCGGCACCTGGCAATCCGACATGCGCGTCGCGAATACGACCGCGAAACCGCAGAAGTACCAGCTCAACTTCACGCCTTCGAGCGTCGACGGGACGCTCGAAGGCAAGCGCGCCGTCGTCGAAGTCGGCGCCGGGAAGGTCCTCGCGTTCGACGACATCGTCCGCAGCTGGTACGGCGCCGCACAGACCAGTATCACCGGGGTGATCGAAGTCAGGCCACTCACGACACCGGCGAATCCCAACGGAGACGGCGACGACACGACGCTCGTCTCGAGCCGTACGTACAACACGACCCTGTTCGGCTCGTTCGGCCAGTTCATCCCGGCGATCCCCTACGGCTCCTTCATCGGCTCCGGCACGCCGGGCGGAACCGTGTCGTCACTCCTCGCGATGCAGCAGATCTCGCAGTCGCCCGGGTTCAGAACGAACTTCGGTTTCGTCGAGGGCTCCGGGCAGCCGGCGGACGTGCTCGTCCGCATCTTCAGCTCGACGGGGTCATTCCTCGGAGAGACGACACTCTCGCTCAAGCCGGGCCAGCACCTGCAGGTCAACTCGCTGCTCGCGCAGATGGGCATCACCGCGGAGAACGCGCGCGCCGAAGTGAGCGTCGCGTCTTTGACCGGACGGGTGACCGCGTACGCATCGATCGTCGACTCCGGAACCAGCGACCCGACGTTCGTTCCTCCCGTGACGCTCGGGGGCGAGGGTGCCAGCCGCCTGGTGATTCCCGGTGTCGCCGACTTCGTCAGTGGCGAGAACCGCTGGCGGAGCGATGTCGCCATCTTCAACCCGTCCAGCGAGTCGGTCTCCGCGACGATGACCCTCTACCGGCAAGGCGATCCGGCAAACGCGCTCACGAAGCTCCTGACGATCGGCCCCGGCGGTGTCGAGGTCCTCGCCGACATTCTCCGAACCAGTTTCGGCGTCGCGGACACGGGCGGCGCGCTTCACCTGACGACCTCTGGGGCCTCGAACCTCGTCGCCACGGCGCGCACCTACAACCAGAAGCCGAATGGCACGCTCGGGCAGTTCATCCCCGCGGTCACGCCCGCGCAGGCGACGGCCCTGGGAGGTCGCAGTCTGCAGATCCTGCAGGCTGAAGAATCCGACCGGCTGCGCACCAACGTCGGCATCGCCGAGATGTCGGGAGCGGAGGCGACGGTCGAGATCTCGGCCGTGGTGCCGGGCAAACTCGCAGCGCCGAAGATGCAGGTGAAGCTCGCCCCGTTCGAGTTCCGGCAGGTGAACTCCGTTCTGCGC
>JAMPYE010000141.1 GCA_023700825.1 Thermoanaerobaculia bacterium
ATCGATGGACCGCATCACGCCCAGCTCCTGGCGCTTCCAGAAAGTCTCGGGCCTGTCGGGAGTTTCCGAGGCACGCGCGTGCCGATCGATCCCGTCCCGAACCGCAGCGAAGCGCCGCGCGCAGTTCTCGCAACTCGCGAGATGAAGCGCGACCTCGGCATTCTCCCCGGGGAGGAACGCGTGTTCGATCAACTCGTCGTTTGCATAATGAGATTTCATCGTGTTTCCTCCGCGGCGTCTTTCGACCCCGCCCACGGCTGCAGCTCTTTCCTGACCTTGTGAACCGCTCGGAAAAGATGAGCCCTCACCGTGCCCGGCGCCAGATCGAGAATCTTCGCGATCTCCTCGAGCGCCATGTCTTCGTAGTGCCGCAACCGGAAGATGATCTTCTGCTGTGCCGAGAGCCCGTCCACGGCCCGCTCGATCGCGCCTCCGATCTGCGAGGCCATCAGCTCCTGCTCGGCACCGGGCCGTTCGTCCGCGACGTCGAGCTCCGGGCTCTCGTCGTCGCCGCCGCCGTTCTGTCCGATCGGGATCAGCCTCCAGCGACGGCCCCGCAACTGGTCGCGGCTCTTGTTGATGGCGATGCGAGTGAGCCAGGTCTCAAACTCGCTCCTGCCCTCGAACTTCGCGAGGTTCATGTAGGCCGTCACGAGGGTGTCCTGCGTGATCGTGTCGGCGTCGGAGTCGTTCCTGACGATTGCGAATGCCATCCTGAAGATCCGTTTCTGGTATCGCGAGACGATCAGCGCGTAGCCCGCCTGGTCGCCGCCGAGAGTCTGGTCGATCAGCTCTCGGTCGGACGGCCCGTCCTGTCGGTTCAAGAGGCGTAAGTTCGCCATCGTCACGTGCATGAGACGAACCGGCCGGCCGCGACGTTTACATCCGGGTACGGAACCGCGGGCGGAGGGCTATCGCTCGATCCAGATCGAATGGTACCGGACCGGGGGCGGAACGAGGTGGGTCCGCAGCCCGCGAACCTCCGGCTTGTGCGCGGCGAAGAAACGATCGTGGAAGAGGTAGACCATCGGCGCGTCGTCGACGGCGCGCCGGTTGAGCTGGCGATAGATCTCGATCCGACGGTCCAGGTCGTTGGTCGACCGTGCTTCCTCGATGAGCGCGTCCCATTTCCCTTCCGGGAAGTTCATGCCGAGGATCGTGCCGGAGGAGCTGTGGAAGAAGATGTAGAAGAAGTTGTCGGAGTCGGGAAAATCGGCGTACCAGTTTCCACAGCCGATCAGGTCGTGGCCCCTGCGCTCGCGCGCTTTGCGCGCTTCTTCGGCAGAATGCTCCGACACTTCGACCTTGATTCCGATTTCTGCGAGATCCTCGATGATCAGCGGGATCATGCCCGAGTTGTAAAACTCGTCGGTGTCCCATCGGAAGTACCGGACGCGGAAGCCGGCGGCGTATCCAGCGCGGCGCATCAGACTCCGAGCCTTTTCGGGATCGTAGCCCAACCCTTTGAGGTCGGGCTCGTAGCCGAGCAGGCCGGGCGGGAGAACGGAGTCCGCCTCGACCCCCAGGCCGGAGAACACCTTCTGGTTGATCCGTTCCTTGTTGATGGCGTGCGTAAAGGCGTGGCGGACGTCGACGTGGCTGAACGGCCCGTGCGAGCAATCGTAGGTGATGTACGAGGTATGCAGCTGGATGTTGTCAATCAGGTACGGAGCGTACTGCGGGTCTTTCCGCATCTCCGAGACCACCGCGAGCGGCAGCCCGTGCGCGATGTCGAGCTCGCCGCGCATGAACGCCTCGGCGACTTCCCTCGCACTCTTGAGATCGAGCCGGAACTTCAGCGTGTCGATGTAGGGGAGGCCGCGGTGGAAGTAGGAGCGGCTGGAGCGAAGCGTCAGCGACTCTCCCGGACGCACGTCCTCGACCGCGAACGGCCCCGTGCCCGACCCGCGAAGTCCGAACGTCTCCTTGTCGCGCGCCTCGTCGATCGGGACGATCGCAGATTCGGCCATCGTCAACAGATGGACGAAGAAGGCAAGCGGCTCGGTGAGGCGGATGTCGACAGTGTGCTCGTCGACCGCGATCAGACCGGCGGCCGCGCGCGACTTGCCGGACATGACTTCGTCCGCCCCCACGACCGACAGCATGATCCACTTTCCGGGCGAGTTGATCTCGCTCCACATGAGGCGGTTGAAGGTGCCGACGACGTCCTTCGACGTGAACGGGTTGCCGTTGTGGAAATAGACCCCGCGGCGAAGATGGAACCGGTAGAGCGTCCCGTGCTCGAGGATCTCCCACTTTGTCGCGAGCCCGGGAACGAGCTCGGCTCCCTCACCGAACGTGACGAGCGTCTCGTGAACGGCGCGCTCCATGTAGCCGAGCGCCATGAACTGACAGTAAGCGGGGTCGAGCGTGAAGCGGTTCGGCAGGACCGTCGCGGTCGTGATCGATCCGCCTTTGGCCGGTGTCGCGAGGCTGAAGCGGTCGAGTTGCTGAGAGAGCAGCGACGACTCGTGCCGCAGAGTGTTCGCCATGACGGTAAGGTCGGACACCGAGAGGTTGGCCTCGCGCGTGCCACGTTCGACGGCCTTCGCCGACTTCACGATCGAGCCGCTCTCCGTGCTCAGGATCGAGGTCGACTCGACGACCGTGCTGACGGCCGTCATGATGTTCTCCATCGCCTGGCCGATCGCGCGGCTTCCGCTCTCCTGCTCTTCCATGGCGCGCCGGAGATGGTTCGTGTAGTCGCGAACGGTGGCGACCTGCTCGCCAATCTTGGACGAGGTCTTCGACTGCTCCTGCGTCGCACTCGCGGTCTGCTGAACCATCTTCGTGACTTCCTCGATGGCCTGCGTCGCCGCCTGGCTTCCACGGATCTGCTCCTCGGTGGCGCGTGCGATCTCCGCGATCGACTCGCTGGAACGCTGCGTGAGGTCGAGGATCTTCTCGAGAACTCGCTCGGCACGGGCGGTGAGCGAGACGCCTTCGCCGACGCGCTCGCCGGTCGACTCCATCTGCGCCATCGCTTCTTCGACGCCGCGCTGAACGTTGAGGATCAGCGTGCGGATCTCCTCGGTCGACACCGACGTGCGCTCCGAGAGGTCGCGGATCTCGTCGGCGACGACCGCGAATCCCTTGCCGCGCTCTCCGGCCTGCGCTGCGATGATTGCAGCGTTCAGTGCGAGAAGGTTCGTCTGTCCGGCGATCTCGTCGATCACGCGAACGATCTCGCCGATCTCCTGCGAGCGCTCCACGAGCTGATTCAGGGAGAGCTTCGAGCCCTGAACGGTCTCGTTGATCTTGCGCATCCCTTCGACGGTGCTCGTGACCGCCTGCCGGCCCTCGATCGCGGCTTCGCGAACGCTCTCCGCGAAGTCGGTCGACTGCCGCGCGGAGCGTCCGATCTCGACCGTCGTCGCGTTCATCTCGACCATCGAGCTCGCGGTCTGCGTGGCGAATGACGAGAACGACTCGGTGTTCATCGCCACTTCGTTGATCGAGGCGATCATCTCGCTCACGGCCGAGGCTGCGAGCTCGACGAACTCGGCGAGCCGGTCGGTGATGCGGCTGACTTCCTCGATGCTCGCCGACATCTGGAGCACGGAGGACGACGTCTCTTCTGCGTTGAGGGAGAGGTTCTCCATGCTTTTCTGCACGGCATTGATCGACCGATCGATCTCGGTGACCGATCCCGACGTCGATTCCGCAGATCGCAGCTGCTCGGCGGAGATCTTCGCGAGGCTCTTGGCGCGCTCGTTGATCTGCTCGCTGACGTTGCTTACGTCAGAGGAGAGTTGGCCGAAGCGGCTGATCGTCCGCTCGAGGTTGAGGACCAGACCCCGCACGGCGGAAGCCATCTCCACCTGGCCGACCGTCCGGCTGATCTCGCTGGACGACATCGTGAGGTCGCCGGCCGTGATCTTGCTCAGCACCTTCGACGGCGAGCCGCCGCTGAGCGTCATCGCCTCCCGCGAGAAGACGAATCGAAGGCCGATGGCGCAACCACAGCCAATGACGGAGGCGACCACGACGAAAAGCAGCTGGCGGGCCGAGAGCTCGGTGAGCAGCGAGAGTGCGATCAGGAAGGCTGCGTAGCCGGCCGAAACTGCCCATAGAAGGCGATTGAAAAGTATCGGTCTAAGGCTCATCCCCATCGCCGTCGGATGCTACCATAACGCTCCGGTTCCGTCGTCACTCGCGCGACGCCCGACAGGCTCGATCACGTGGACAAGCACTTCCTGATAAGGCGTGAACTCGTCAACGCGCGGCTCGTGAAGCTCGCGGCCGAGGCTAGCGCGCCTCACGTACTTCGCGCGCCGCTGGAAAAAGCGATCACCTCGCCGGGCAAGCGTGTCCGCGGAGTGCTGACGATGACGGTGGGTGAGGCGCTCGGCGCGCGCGGCGACAAACTCCTCGACGCGGCCGCCGCGTTCGAGCTCATCCACGCCTCGTCGCTGATCCTCGACGATCTTCCCTCGATGGACGACGCGGAGCTGCGGCGCGGCGAGCCGACGCTTCATCGCGCCTTCGGGGAAGACCTCGCGATTCTCGCCGCGGTCGCGCTGCTCAACCAGTCCTACACGCTCGTCGCGGCGAGTCACGCCGCTCTCAAGCCGCGGCGCTGGCCGCTCGCCGCCGTGATCGATCGCGTCGTTCGAGCCGTAGGGTGGGACGGGACGATCGCCGGTGAGGCGGTCGACCTCCACTGTGAGGCGGAGACGCTCGACTTCCACACGCTCGAGTACATCCACTCTCGCAAGACGGGAGCGCTCTTCGTCGCGTCTGCCGCCGTCGGGGCGATGCTCGCGGGAGCGAGCGATGCGATGCTGGGGTCGGTCGAGGCCTACGCGAAGAACCTTGGGCTCGCGTTCCAGATCACCGACGACATCCTCGACGCGACCTCGTCGCCCGACGTCCTCGGAAAGGACGTAGGCAAGGACGAGGGGAAGCTCACCTTCGTCCGTCTCGCCGGAGTGGACGGCGCGCGGCAGTTGAACCGCGAGCTCATCGACACGAGCATCCGGGCGATCGCGCCGCTCGGGAGCGCCGCGGAACCGTTGCGCGCCCTGGCGACCATGCTGCGAGACCGCACCTCCTGACCAGTCGTCACGAGTCGGTGATTGACATTCCGTGGCCAACCGCTACATTTGATGTCGCTGCCTCGAGCAGCAGCCTGTCAGCCGAATCCCCGTCAGGCAACGGGGAGCGGGGGACCCGATGTTCAGGCGACGGCTTGCCACCGTCCGGGGTGAATCCGGCTGAAAGCCGGACGGGCGTCCAGCCCGAATCCGACAGCTAACTCCGCAGGCACCGGAACGATGGGCGAGGGTGGAGCGCCGCCATGCGGCGCTTCACCTTTTTTGTGGAAATTAGAGAAGCTCCGGCTTCGTTGTCCGGTCGCGTTGACAGCAGCGGCGCGCTCGACTATCGTTCGCGTCTCGCCGCGTAAGCGGCACCGCGCCCAGGTAGCTCAGTTGGTAGAGCAGAGGACTGAAAATCCTCGTGTCGGCGGTTCGATTCCGTCCCTGGGCACCACTCGTTAAGCCCTTCGCCCCGCCTTCCCGGCGGGGCGTTTCTCTTTGGGAAAGACGCGGGAAACGGCTGCGCTATACTCCAGCCTGACGTGAATCTGACCGACGAAAGCCTCGACGAATTCGAAGAGCGGCTCGGGTACCGTTTCAAGGACCGTTCCATCGCCATCCGAGCCCTCACGCACAAGTCGTACTTCCACGAGGCGCGAGAGACGAGCCCGGGCGACAACGAGACGTTCGAGTTTCTCGGCGACTCGGTGCTCGGCTTCGTCGTCGGAGACGCGCTCTTCCGCCGCTTCCCGGAGCTCGACGAGGGCGCACTTTCGAAGATCAAGGCGTTCATGGTCAGCGCTTCGGCTCTCGCCGCCAAGGCGCGGGCGAAGGGGCTGGGCGAGATGCTGCTCCTCGGAGTAGGCGAGGAGAAGTCGGGCGGCCGCCGCAAGGACTCACTCCTCGCGAACGTACTCGAGGCCGTCATCGCAGGCGTTTATCTCGATGGCGGAATCGAGGCGGCTAAAGCGTTGATCCTGAGCGCGTGGGACGGTGACCTGGAGAAGATCGACTCCCGCGACCTGCTCTTCCAGGACTACAAGACCGCACTCCAGGAGATCGCGCAGGCTCGCGGACTGTCTCTACCGGAGTATCGCGTCATCGACGAGTACGGTCCCGACCACGAGAAGCGATTCCTGGTCGAGGTCGTGCTCGACAATCAGGTTTCCGCGCGCGGCGAAGGGTCGTCGAAGAAGGAAGCGCAACAGCAGGCCGCCAAGGAAGCGCTGCGACTCCACGAGGCGCGGCTGGCTCCATCGGGAGCCGCCTGAAGCGGGATGCCCCGGTGAAACGAGCGGCGCTGCTCCTCGCCACCGTGGTCGTCGTGGCGCTCGTCCAGGCAACCGGCGGCCTCGCACAGGTCGTCGACTCCGAGTCGAAGGCCGCCCTCGAGAATCTCCGCCAGGAGGTCAAGAGCCTTCGATCGACGCTCGAGCGCGTACGCGGGCAGGCGAAGTCGGCCGAGCGCGACCTCGAAGCCACCCGGCTCGAGCTCGAGATCCTCGAACGTGAGCTGGGGATGGCGCAGGAGCTCCAGGCCGGACTCGAGCTCCAGTCGAAGCAGGCCGCGACGCGGATCGAGGAGCTCAACGTCGAGATCACGCGCCAGAAGCGATTCCTCGGCGAACGACTTGCGGCACTCTACCGTCTGGGCTCCCTCTCGTACCTTCGCCTCCTGCTGACGATGGAGGAAGAGCAGAATCCCCTCGAGTCGGTGACGATGCTCAGTTATCTCATCTCGCGCGACGGCCGCGAGATCGACCGCTTCCGCGCAATGCAGCGCGCCCTCACCGCAGAGCGAGCAGGCATCGAGGAGCGATCGAAGAAGATCGCCGATCTCCGGGTGATGGGCGACTCGAAGCGCCGCGCGATCGCGGCACGAAAACGCGACCAGGAAGTCCTCCTCACCACGCTGCGCCGCCAGGCCGGCAGGTCGGAACAGAGACTCGCCGACCTCGAGGAGCGCGCACAGCGCCTCGAGCGGCTGCTCGGAATCCTTTACGGAAGGAAGGGAGCCGACTCGACGCAGGCCGCCAGCGTCTCCGAGTTCCGTGGGGCGCTCCAGTGGCCGGCGAAGGGCGAGGTCGTCGAGAACTTCGGGAAAGTGCGGAGCCAGAAGTTCGCCACCTACACCGTCAACAACGGGATCAAGATCGCCGCGAAGCCGGGTTCCACGGTCTCGGCCGTCTTCTACGGCACGGTGATCTACTCGCAGTGGTTCAAGGGCTACGGCAATCTCGTCGTCATCGACCACGGCGAGCGGGTCTATTCACTTTACGGTAACACTCGCGGCCCGGTGGTCGCGGTCGGGAACAAAGTCACCCCCGGTCAGGTCATTACGTCTGTTGCCGATGGTGACGACGGCGGCGGCTTCCTCTACTTCGAGGTCCGAGAGGACAACAAGCCGACCGATCCGCGGAGATGGCTGCGGTAAGATGGCCTCATCCTGAGTCCCGGCGGCGGAGAGATTTGATGACGACGAAGAAGGCGATGTTCCTGCTCGTATCCGTGGTGGCGATGCTCTCGCTTCTCGCCGCCGGGGTCCTCGGCCAGTCGCTTCAGAAGGACAACGTCTACCGTCACCTGTCGGTGTTCACCGAGGTGCTGTCGATCGTGAACGGCAACTACGTCGAGGAGGTTTCGTCGGACGAACTGCTCGACGGCGCCTTCGCCGGCGTGACGCAGGCAGTCGACGAGTTCAGCTTTTACGTTCCTCCCGCCGAGATGGCGGCGTTCAGAAAATCCTCGGAGCGAGGAGACCTCCTCGACGCCGGCGTCCTCCTTTCCAAGCGGTTCGGATACGCCTTCGTGATCGCGGTCCGCGACGGCTCGCCGGCAGCGAAAGCGGGGCTCGGGCCGGGCGACTTCATCGAGAAGATCGGCGGCAAGCCGACCGAGAAAATGGGGGCCTGGCAGGTCGAGGCCGCCCTCCGCGGGGCGAAAGACGAGAAGCGCGCGATCACCGTCGTCCACGGCGGGATCACGAAACGCGAAGAGATGACGATCGTTCTGGCTCCGCCGTCTCCGGCAGAGTTCGTGACGAAGGACTTCGAAGGCACTCCATATCTCAAGATCCCCGAGTTCGGCCCGTCGACGGCCGCGGCGCTCGAGCAGTTTCTCGCCGGCGCCCGGAAGCAAGCGAAGCCGACGGTGCTGATCGACGTCCGCGGCAACTCCGGCGATGACGTCGAGAGCGCGGTCAAGTGCGCCGACATGCTGCTGACGAAGGGGATGATCACGTCGGTGGTCGGACGGCGCGTGCCCGCGAAGTCGTGGTCGGCAGACCGAGCGACGCTATACGACGGCGACGTGCTCGTGCTCGTCGACCAGTCGACCGTGGGAGCCGCGGAGGTCTTCTCGTCGGCGATCAGCGGAAACGGAAGAGGTCGCACCGTGGGCCTGCCGAGCTACGGCCGCGCGATCGTGCAGAAGACCGTCGACCTTCCCAGTGGCGGCGGGCTGCGAGTTACGATCGCGCACTACTCGACTCCCGATCTGAAGCCGATCAAGGAACTGGGCGTCAAACCCGACGTGGCGCTCGATCGTGCGCTGCCGGAGCCTGACAAAACCGCGGAGTCTGACCCGATCCTCGAGAAGGCTCTGTCGCTTCTCGAGCAGAAGACGGAGAAGGCCGCGGCCTGATGGGAAAATCGACGGGGAAGGCCTCGCGTCGCCCCGCCCGATCGAGCGCTCCCCGCAAGCGGAGCCGGCCGCGTTTGCGCAGCCGCCTCGGGCTGGTGAGCATCATCGCCGGCATCGTCGCGATTGCCGTGCTTTCGGTCTACGGCGTGCGGTTCTTCTCGGCGTCTTCCCCGAATAGGCCTGGCGACGCACCGCCGTCGTCAGCAACCACTTCGACGACGGCGCCTGTCGAGCCGGACCACGTTCCGGAAACACCTCCGCTCGAGCGCGCACTCGTCGCGGCGGGTTACGAGCGCGAGCGCATCGGGACCACGGGCGGCACTCTGTTCCTCGAAACGTTCGATCCGCCTGAAGTGGTGGCGCACAAGATCCAGGTTGCCAACGTCTCTCTGCACGCCACGGTCGAGGGGCAGGACGTCCGCGTCAACAGTGGAACTGCCGCCGAGCTGGTGCGGATCATCACCCTGAAGCGCGACACCGAAGGGGAGAGCTTCGTCGAAGCGGACGAAGTGCCACCCGCGAAACCGCCGAAGAGGCTTCCCGGCGATTCGGCGGTGGCGACCGGGTCGAAGCGGATCGTGCTCATCCTCGACGACGTCGGCTTCGAGAATCAGCCACTCGAGGCAGCCGCGGCGATCGACGCTGCGCTCACCTTCGCCGTGATTCCTACCGCACCCAGAGCGGTGAAGGCGGCAGCGATGCTCACGGAGCGGGGCTTCGAGGTGATCTGCCATCTTCCGATGGAGCCTCTCGATTACCCGCGCCAGTCGCCCGGACGGGAGGCGATCCTCGTGTCCCTGACGAACGAGGAGATCCGGGAGCGGACGCGCGCGGGGCTGCGGGCGGTGCCGAATGCCAGCGGCGTGAACAACCATATGGGCTCGCGCGCAACGCGCGACCGGCGCGTCATGGAGAACGTGGCGGAGGTGCTTCGCGAGGAAGG
>JAMPYE010000142.1 GCA_023700825.1 Thermoanaerobaculia bacterium
AAGATGGTCGACCTCTGCTCGAAGGGTCCCGCCCGCGCCGCCGCGGCGTTGCGCCGCAACGCGGACGACGCGCTCTCCTCGAGCGGAGTGGACGTCGTCGAGGTGTCCACCGCGGTGCCTTACGAGCGAGCGCTCGTGCGTTTCTTCGAGCGACGGAGCGGGAGGCGGCGGTGATCGTCGCGCTCCTCGTCGCGATCGTCACGTCGCAGGTCTCCTTCTCGCCGGCGAAACCGACGGTCGGAGACGCGATCACGGTCCGGATGCAGGGAATGCCATTCGAAGTCCGTCCCTCGGCGGAGATCGAAATCGTCTCCGCGTCACCGGACGAGGTCGTGCTGCGCACGTTTCGGCCCGGGCCGCTCCGTGTCGAGTACGAGACGCGCGTGCCGGGCGAAGCCCCGGCGACGGGATCGATGCAGATCGAGATCGCCTCGGTGCTCGCGCGCGACGACGAGCTCGAGCCGGCGCCGCTCCGGCCTCCGAAGCCGCTTCCGCGAGACGACGCTGCGTGGGTCGCGATCGGCGTCGCTGCTGGCGTCGCCCTTCTCCTGTGGTTGTCGCTCGCACTGCTCCTCCGCCGCCGCGTCACGCCGGCGCAGCCGCAACTGCCCGCGTTCGGGGACCCGGCCGATTCGTTCCGCGCGGCGCTCGCGAGAATCCGGTCGCTCGACGACGACGAGGCGAAGTGGATCGCGCTCGCGAGCGCGACGCGGACGTATCTCGCTGCCACCGATGCGTCGCTCGGCGTCGAGCTCACGACCTCGGAGCTTCTTCTCGCGATGCGGCGGTCGGGCCGGCGCAATGGGGAAACGACGGCGGTCGAATCGATTCTGCGCGGAGGCGACTGGACCAAGTTCTCGCCGTTCGGGGCGCCGCAGGTGGAGATCGCGTCGCTCGTCGACGCTGCCGCGAAGCTCATTCCCGCGCGCGTCGAGCGGGAGGCGGCAGCATGATGCGACTCGCCGCGCCGGAGTGGCTCGTCGCGCTCGCGCTGCTCGCGATGTGGTGCGGATGGGCGATCCACAACTATCGCGCCGGCCAGGCGGAGTTCCGCATCTCGTCGCTCGCTCTTGCGGGAGAGGTGCGGAGCCTCCGCGTGCGGCTGGCGTGGCTCCCGTCACTTTTCGCGGTCGCAGGGCTCGCGCTGCTGGTCGTCGCACTCGCGCGCCCGCAGCGCGTCTTCACGTTCTCGACCGAGAAGCGCGGTATCGACATCGTCGTGACTCTCGATTCCTCGGGAAGCATGGGCGCGGAGGACTTCCGGCCGCGAAACCGCTTCACCGTGGCGAAGCAGCTGATCGCGGAGTTCATCGAGAAGCGGGTCGACGACCGGATCGGCGTGGTGACGTTCGGCGCGCGGGCGGCTACGCGAGTGCCCGTGTCGTTCGACCACAGGATCGTCGTCGCGACGCTCGAGAAGTGCGAGCTCGGCGATCACGGTGACGGCACCGCGATCGGGCATGCCATTGCGACGTCGGTCAATCGTCTCCGCGAGTCGAAGGCGCGCAGCCGCGTAATCATTCTCCTCACCGACGGAATCAACAACGCGGGATCGATCGACCCGGCGACTGCCGCTGGCCTCGTAAAGCAGCTCGGCATCCGCCTTTACGCGATCGGGGTCGGCAGCCGCGGCGTCGTGCAGATGCCGATCCGCGTGCAGAACCGCCTGACCGGCGAGGTGGAGACGATCTACCGCCCGATGCGGGCCGACATCGACGAGGCGTTGCTGACCTCGATTTCGGAGTCCACGGGAGGTGGCTATTTCCGCGCCACCGACGAGGCGACGCTCGAGTCGATCTTCGCACGCATCGACGAGCTCGAGCGTACGAGCCTCGAGGCGCCGAAGACCACCAGCATCGACGAGCTGTACGAGGCGCCACTCGTCGCGGGGCTCGTTCTACTGGCAATCGCGCTGCTCGCGGGAGAGACGATATGGATGCGCTTGCCGGCCTGACGTTCGCGGAGCCGCAGCGGCTCTGGCTGCTCGTCGCGGCTCCCGCCGTGGCGATGCTGCTCCTTGCCCGCGAGCGCGTGCGCATGGAGCGTGCCGAGCGCTTCGTCTCCGCACGCGTGCGCGGGCGCTCGAACGGGCTTCGCCCCGCGCGTCCCTGGCTGCTCGCGCTCGCGCTCGTCCTCGGCGTCACGGCCTTCGCCGGCCCGCGCCTCGGCGAGCAGGTTCGCGAGCTCCCGGCGATCGAGTCGAACCTGGTGATTGCACTCGACCTGTCGCAGAGCATGGACGCGCGAGATGCCGGGACCTCGCGCCTGTCCGCCGCGAAGGCGATCGCCCGGCGTCTGATCGATGAGACCGACGCGCGCGTCGGTCTCATCGTCTTTGAGGCGACGGCCGAGACCGTCTCGCCGCTCACCGAGGACCACGCCGCGGTCGCGATGCTGATCGACTCGCTCGACACGGGAGAGCTTCCCGAGGCGGGGAGCGATTTTTCGAAAGCGATCGACGAGTCGATCGAGCTCGCGAAGAGCGTCGGCGATCGCGCGGTCGACGTCGTGATTCTCAGCGACGGGGAGCACCGGGGGAGCCGATGGGAGGACTCGCTCGGCGTTGCGCGCGCACGCGGTTTGCGCGTCTCCGCGATCGTGGTGGGGAGCAGCAAAGGCGCTCCGATCCCGCTCGAGCGCGGTGATGAGCATCTCGAGGACAGGTTGGGCGAGACGGTCGTCACGCGGGCGAGCGACGAGCCTCTCCGGACGATCGCGAGCGAATGCGGCGGACGCTTCTGGTCGAACCCGTCGGAGCCGATCGCGGCCGACGCCCTCATGGGAACCGCGACGGCGAAAGGCCAGGGCGGGCGCGTCGAGCGGATTCCCGTCGAGCGCTACCAATGGCCGCTCGGCGCCGCGCTCGTGCTGTTCCTCGGCGCGATGGTCGTGAATCGAGGAGCGGAATGAAGGCTGCCGTCGCCCTCTTCGCGCTCTCGTTGGTCGCGATGCCCGCCGCGGTCAAGGAATGGCTTCGCTCGTCGAGCTCGCGTGCCAGCACGAATCGTGGCATCGAGCAGTACGACGCGAAGAAACACGCCGACGCAGCGAAGTCGTTCGCCGCTGCCGAGGAGATCGATCAGGGCGCGATCGCGCGCTACAACCTCGGCACGGCGCGGGTTGCGGCGGGCGAGGGAACGCGCGCGGCCGCTGATTTCGTCGATGCGCTGCGAGACGAGGCGCTCGCGGCCGACGCGCATTTCAATCGCGGCTCCGGAGCGCTGAAGGCGGGCGCGTGGGACGATGCGATCCGCGATTTTTCCGAGACACTCAGAAGGAATCCGGTCGACGCCGACGCCAAGCGGAACCTCGAGATCGCGCTGCGCAGGAAGCAGATCGAAGAGGAGAAGAAGAAACAGCAGCAACAGCGACAGTCGGGTGGCGGCGAGCAGATGCCGGAAAAGGGCGACGACGGGAAGCGCGAGCCGGGCCCCGGCGGGGAGATGGACGTCGACTCGGTACTCCGTTCCGTCGGGCAGCAGGAGCAGGAAGAGCTGTCGCGAATGCGCCGCCCGACCTCGACGCGAGGGCGCGACTGGTGATCGCTCGCCGTCTCGCTTCCCTCGCAGTTCTCGCAGTGCTTTCGGTTGCGGCGAGGGGAGACAATGAGCTCACGGTCGAGCCTCGGAGCGTGCCGGCCGACGAGTCCGTGCGGATCACGCTCGTCCTTCGCGACTCCTTCGCCTCGATCGACTCGGTCGAGCTTCCGCTCGAGAACCTCGAGGTCAAAGGCCCTCCGTCGACGTCAGTCGAGGTCGCCTTCGTCAACGGCGTGACGTCGCGAAAGAAGACCCTCACCTGGTGGGCGACGCCGAAGGCGGAGGGTGCGGCGCGCGTCGGGCCACTCGTGCTCGTCGCGTCGGGCAGCGCGCGTGACGAGTTGCCGGCCGTCGAGATCGCGGTCGTGCCGCAACCGGTGATCGATCCGGCGAATCCCGCGCAGGCGTTCACGCAGCTCGACATGTCGGGTCGCGACCAGGTGCTGCTGATCGTGGACGTTCCGAAGACCGAGGTATGGCAGGGCGATGGGATCGACGTCACCTGGTACCTCTACACCGCCGTGTCGATCCGCCGCTATTCGATCTCGGTCAACCCGAAGCTCGACGGATTCTGGGTCGAAGAGGAGCCCGTCGAGAACGCGGTGCCGGAGGAAGTGATCGTCGGGGGGCGCGCGATCCAGAGAGTCGCGATCCGACGCGCGACGCTCTTTCCGCTTCGCGCGGGAGCGCTCGAGATTCCCGCGATGGAGGCGGGAATCGAGGTGATCCGCAGGATGAGCGACCCGCTGGGCTCGTTCGGCATGCTCGAGGGACGCGTCGTCGACGTGAAGAGAAAGGCCGTGGCAACGCGAATCATGGTTAGGCCGCTGCCCGGCGCGGTCGACGTGGTCGGGGCCTTTACGATGGGTGCAACGGCGCCGAAGTTGTCGCCCTCCGGCACGGTCTCGTTCGACGTGACAGTCAGGGGCATCGGGAGCCTGCGCGCGACAAGGCCCCCGCGGTGGCTCGCGCCGGTCGACGCCGACGTGCAGATCGAGGAGCTCGACAGCGAGATCGCGTCGCGCGGTCCGCTCACGATGACGAGACGCTGGCGGTACGTGCTCTTTCCGCGCGCGGCGGGGCGCCTCGCCGTACCGGGGCTCACGCTCCGCGCCTTCGATCCGTCGCGAGGCGAGGAGTATTCGGTCTCCGCCGCTGGCGCCGAGGTCGTCGTCCCGAGAGCCGCGGCGAGGCCCGGTGGTGGCGAGACGAAACCACCAGCGCGCGACGCCGAAGCGGGCGGCGGGCTCGCAATCGCTGCAGCGGCCGCCGCGCTCGTCTGCTCCACGCTTCTTGCTGCGTGGCTTCTCCGCGGGCGAAGGCACGACAAGCGGGAGCTCGTGCGGCTGATGGCGCATGCCGAGAACCCGCGCGACCTGCGTCGCGCGCTGGCAGACCTGGCCGCGAGCCACGGACGAGATTCGCGCGCGCTATTCGCGGAGGCCGGAGAGCTCGGCGACGCGTGGCGCTCCGTCCACTCCTTCGCCGACCTCGTCGAGAAGGAGCCCGGCTCGGTCAGTGATGCCAGGCGCGAGCTGCGCAAGCGCGCCGTACGGCTGCTGCCACTGTTGCGGCGCACCACGAATTGAGAATTGAGGGACATCCGAGGCGCGGGTACTCGCGGTACCGGGAGGGTGATAGCGCTTCACTTCGGACGGCGCTCACTCGGAACTGCGCCGAACCGGCCGGCCTTCATTTCATCTCATCTGTCAATTCTCAATCCCAACTTTCAGGTTGCCGCATGCCGCACCTGCTGCTTGACTTGCCCCAAGGCGAGCATATTGTGGATGCATCGCCACAAAGGAGGCTGCGTCCATGAACGAACAGAAGGCAGAAATTGCTCCTGTCGTCGTGAATACCGTCGTCGGCATGCCTGCCGAGGATGCGTTCCGGCTGTTCACCGAAGGGTTCGCGGATTGGTGGCCGTTGCAGTCGCACTCGATCGCCCAGGGAAAGTCGAAGAGCTGCGCGTTCGAGGCCAACGAGGGCGGCGAGATCTACGAGATCACGGAGGACGACGAGACTCATCTCTGGGGAACCGTCAGCGAGTGCGTGATGCCCCACAGGCTCGTGTTCAGCTGGCACCCGGGTCGCGAGGCGGCAACGGCGCAGGAGATCGAAGTGCTCTTCGACTCCGACGGCGAGGTGACGCACGTGGAGCTGGTCCATTCGGGCTGGGACAACTACGGCGACGGAGCCGAAGCGATGCGCGACAACTACGACGGCGGCTGGCAGTTCGTCCTCGCGACGTGCTACCGCAACGCCGCGCTGAGAAAGATCGCGTAAGGGGATTGCGGATTTCGGATTTCGCTCCGCGACGTTGGCGCGTTAGGGTGAAGCGACTTCCTTCGACGGCGATCGTGTGCTGTCAGGTTGCTGTGTCCGACGTTGCTGCGAAATCCGAAATTCGAAATCCTCTCCTACTTCAGCAGCGTGAGCATTTCCTTCGCGAGCGGCCTGACTCCGTCGATGATGAACTGGATGCCGATCGCGCCGACGAGCAGGCCCATCACCTTGTCGAAGACGACACGGCCGCGGGCACCGATCAGACGGGAGATCGGCAGCGCAGCGAGCAGGACGAGGTAGCTCGCGACGCCGATCGCGGCGACTCCGCCGAGCACTGCGAGCCTCGTTTCGATCGTCTTGTGCAGCGCGACGAGCAGCATGACCGTCGTGATCGCGCCGGGTCCCGAGAGCAGCGGAATCGCGAGGGGGACGACGGCCACGCTGAAGGGATCGTGCGTTTCGGCGGCATGCACCATCTTCTCGTCGGGAGCGCGGTTCGAACGCGTCGTCTCGGGGCGTGACTCGTCCTCGAGCAGCGACATCACCGAGCTCGCGAAGAAATAGACGCCGCCCATGATCTGGAACGCCGGCAGAGTGATCCCGAAGAACTTGAAGACAACGTTTCCGAAGAAGAGGAAGGTCGTGAGCACGACCGTCGTGGCGAGCCCGGCGATCAGCGCGACGCGGGCGCGCGTGCCGCGCGACATGTTCCCGGTCATCGCCACGAACGACGGCACGACCGAGAGCGGATTGACCATCGCAAAGAGCGCGGTGAAGGTGACGAGCGAGATCTCCCAGAGCGGCATGACCGTTACTGTAGCAGGGGAGGCGTGGGAGATGGCAATGTGGCGCAGGCACTCCTGCCTGCGCGTCGCCGAAGGCGACAACGGGGAATGCGGAATGCGGACTGCGGACTGCGGAATCAGCAACGTCTGGTGACGTCACGCGGTTTGGTCAGAGCACTTCATTCATCGTAACCGGCCCGCACGTGCGGCGCTTCGCGCCGCGCGCAGACAGGAGTGTCTGCGCCACATCGTCGCTCGTCGTCACCTCAAGCCTCGACGAGCTTGTCGCTCTCCGCACTCACGTACCAGAGCAATCCTCGGCATGGCTCGCCGGCGATTGCCGACACGAGCTCGCAGTAGCGCCTCACCTGTTCGCCGTCCTTCTCGCGCCGCTCTTCATCCGGCTGCCCGCTCTTGTAGTCGAGCACAACGAGCCCGCTCGCGTCGCGCAGGAGCCGGTCGACGCGGAGCTCTATGCTCGCGCCGCTTCCCTTTGGCGCGTGGAGCACGACCTCGCGGCCGAGCGTCTCCATCGCATCGATGCTCTGCCAGCTCGCGGAGAGGCGCAGGGCCCTCGCGCGGTCGGCCACGATCGCGGCGTCGCGCGCGTCGAGCGCCGCTTCGACGCGCAGCGCCTCGACGAGTGGCTGAAGCGTTTCTGCGTCGCCGCTCCATCGCTCGAGTACGCGGTGCAGCATCGAGCCGCGATTGCGGTAACGAGCCGCAGCGAGCCGCTGCTCGACGACGGCGGGCTCGAGCCGAAGCGGCTCTGCCTCGTCGGGGCGGAGCACGTCGCGCAGGGCCGCGGTCGCCGTGCGTGGATCGGGAATCTCCTCGACGATCGCGCGCGCTTCGTCACTCGCGATCCGGGATGGTGCCGCGGTTTCGGCCGGCGGGGGACAACGCTCGAACCCGACGTCGATCCGTTTGCCGCCGATCTCCAGCGTCTCGACGACTTCGCCAACCGCCTCGGGGAGATGTCCGGCCAGCTCTCCTTTCTCCATCCCGAGCACGGTGCGAAGCCGGCGGTAGAACTCCATGTCGTACTGCGAGCGGCTCGAGGGATGTGTGACGAATACGACGCGCGAGGCCGCCCGGGTGACCGCGACATAGAAGAGCCGGTCGGTTTCCCCGTCCTGCCGGTCGGTCTGCACGCTCGCGAGCCGCTTGTCGTCGTGCCCGGGCCGCAGTTCGATCGACGAGACCGAGCGCGCCGGTCCTGTCATGACGAGTCGCTCCGGCTCGGTGGTCGCGAACGCCGGGCGGGTTCCGCCGCCTGGCGGCGACGCGAGATCGGGGAGGAGCACAGTGTCGAACTCGAGCCCTTTCGCGCCGTGCACGGTCATGATGCGGACGGCGTCGGAATCGTGATCGGCGAGGTTCGGCTCCGACTCGGCCTCTTCCTCGCGCCTGACTGCGAGGTCGTCGACGAACTGCGCGAGCGAGCCGCCCTTGTCGTGGTCGTAGGATGCGGCGATCTCGCGCACGCGGTCGAAGTGCGACCGGCGCGATCGCGCGTCGCGCAACATCGCCGCGGTCGTCTCGACCCCGGTATCTGCGAGCACCGTCTCGATCACCTCGCCGACGGGCGTACGCCGAGCCAGTTCCTCCCAGCGCCCGAGGCGCGCTTCGAAAGCGCTCCAGATGCAGTCGCAACGACCCTTATAGACGACGTGATGCGCGACGATCTCGTCGTCGGTGAGCGCGAAGAGCGACGAGCGAGCGGCTGCGACACGCGCGGCGAGATCGAACGGATGTGCGACGGCGCGCAGCGTCGCCATCAAGTCGACGATCGCCGGCTGTTCGAGAAGCGAACCGGACGACGGCGTGACGGCGGCGATCCCGCGCGCGGCGAGCGCATCCGCGAAGGCGGCGATGGGCCTGTTCTTCCGGAGGAGAATCGCGTAACGCGACAACGGCCCGGGTCGTGTGTCGAGCTCGCGCGAGATCCATTCCGCGGCGGCGGCCGCCTCGTCGGCGATCGCGGCGGTCCCCGAGTCGTGCGCGAGGAGAATCCTCACGACCGGTGCGTCCGCGCCGTCGTCCTCCTTCTTCGCCTCCAGCGGGTGATAGGCGGGATGGACGACGTTCGGATCGCGTTCCTTCTCGCTGAGCAGCACGCCGAACATCGCGTTGATCGCCTCGACGAGGCGCGGCGCGCTCCGGTACTGTCCTGAAAGCCGCTCTTCGTCGGCTCCGCCGTCGACGAAGCCTTCGACGGTCGCCCGGTAGGTCTCCGGATCGGCGCTGCGGAAGGCGTAGATCGACTGCTTCGGATCGCCGACGACGGTGACGCGGCCGGGAACGAGGTTTCCATCGTCGTCGCGCGCCAGAAGGTCGACGATCTTCGCCTGCACGCGGTCGGTGTCCTGGAACTCGTCGACGAAGATGTGGTCGTAGCGCGCGCGGATCTCGCCGAGGACGCGGCCGTCGCCGAGCAGCTCCGCGGTCAGCGAGAGCAGGTCGTCGAAGTCGACCGCGCCGAGCTCCTCCTTCGCCCGCGCGAGGTCGGCCGCGAAGCGGAGCGCGACCTCGCGGAGCGCGACCGCGACGCGATGGCTGCGAAGAAGCGGGAAGAGCGCTGGCCGCTTCTTGTCGTCGCCCCGCATCGCGTGCAGCTCGTCGCACCCGGGATAGCCGCGCTTCTTGAACGTGGTCGTCTCGAGAATCCGCTCGAAGGGCGGAGACCACTCGATCCATTCGCCGATCCAGTCCGACACGGGTGGCTCGTGCTCGCGCAGCCACGCGGCCGCGTCGAGGGACGCCTGCGGAATGTCAGGGACGGCATCGGGTTGCAGCGTTCGTACGACGTCGATCATCTCGCGGAGCGCACGGATCACGATTCCCGGGTCGCCCAGGGAGAGCGCCTCGTCGCGGAGCAGGTCGGCGCGCACGATGAGCGGGAAGATCGCTTCGCGGATCCGGTCGAGGTTCGTGTACTGCCGATAGAGTATCTGCCACTGCTCGATCCACATCGGGTCGGCGTCTTCGGAGAGCTCCT